>JACRNX010000024.1 GCA_016214755.1 Candidatus Falkowiibacteriota bacterium | reverse complement strand
TTGGTAAAATCAATTTAGAAGTGCAACTTTGAGTGGTATACTCAAGGTTGTATGAATAAGAAAAACTACAAACAGCTTGATCGGAAAGAGCGCGATCGAATCTTCCTGCTCAAGTCAAAAGGCCTGATCAATAGCGCGATTGCCGAGCAACTTGGTCGGGACAAATCAACTATCGGTCGGGAGTTGCATCGTAACACGCATCAGAAGTTCAAGCAATATCTGCCAGACACGGCGCAACGAAAAACAAACAAACGAAAGGAACGAGGACGCAAACAACGCTATGTCATAAAACAACCGGCGCTTAAGAAAAAAATTATTGTCCTGCTTAAAAGGGGTTGGTCTCCGGATTTAATTGCCGGCCGCTTGAAACGATTGAAATATATCTACCTTAACCAAGAAAGCATCTATCAGTTCATTTACAGTTTGGCGGGGCGAAAACAGAATCTGCGTCAGTACCTGCGTCGAACCCATCGGATAAGACGGCCAAAAAGCGGGCGCAAACCTCATCAGGACGACAAGATACCTAATCGGACAGATATCGCCAAAAGACCTAAATTTATTGAGAAAAGAATACAATTCGGTCATTGGGAAGGAGACAACATTATTTACAATCGCCATCGTCGGGCTTTATCCACATCAGTTGAACGCAAAACGCGCAAGATCGTAATTTCCAAACCGCGCAATCGAACCGCTAAGGAAAAATCCCGTGTTCTGATTCAAAGATTTAAATTCTTGCCGGAACCAGCGCGCCGCACAATGACTTACGATAATGGCCGGGAAGCAGTTTCTCATGAGACCGTGACTGTTGCCATTGGCATGAAATTTTACTTTGCCAAAACTTATTCCTCTTGGCAAAGAGGTACCAATGAAAACAGAAACGGGCTGGTGAGATTTTACCTGCCGCGCGACATTGATTTAAACCGTTTAACTTGGCGCGAAATCAGACGAGTGGAAAATTAACCGGCCGGTTAAGCTTCTGAATTATCAAACGCCCAATGAAGCGTTTGCCGATGAAATGAACAAGTTAAAATTAAAATTATGAATCAAATATTATTAAAATTTTTTATCCACAGGGTTGCACTTGCAAATTGAATGTGGGATTTCTTAATTTTTTAATTAAATCTATGGAAACTATGACAAAAACAAGGTCAAAAACCAAAGTAAAGTTGGCGGTGGCGACCGCCGGGCTCGTAATTGCCGCGGCGGCGGCGCTGATGATTAACACCGAGTCGGGGACGGACAATCAAGCCGTGGCGTTTTGCCAAAATTATGACAAGGGCATTGTTATTCAGGAACAAGCGAATGATTCATTGCAGACGTTGGTAAACGGGTGCCAAAAATCAGGAT
Organism: Candidatus Falkowiibacteriota bacterium; assembly: GCA_016214755.1. Classification (GTDB taxonomy): domain Bacteria; phylum Patescibacteriota; class Patescibacteriia; order UBA11705; family JABHMO01; genus JACRNX01. Next base: position 27,032 of record JACRNX010000024.1, on the reverse strand, counting down.
GGGGAATGAGCGATGTCAATTATACCTGCGATGACCCCAGTGGTTCATCTTCCGACGAAGGCAAGGGAGGCAAAGGCGGGTTTTTACACGCGTATGAAACGAAATGGAAGCCGTGCGTCGGAGGCGCGGTGGAGGTTGAAAACGGTCCAAGTTTGATTATTTCGACAGCGGCAGACACGCCCGCGGCGAACAATTTTTCTTTGGGCGATAAAGATCTTACTTTAGCGAGTTTTAGTTTTTCTTCAAATCCCAATGCGGCCGAGCCGGCAAATCTTAAAATTAGCGAACTGGTTATCAGCATAAATTCCTCCGGTCCGCGCACTTGTCTGACGAACTTTCGGTTAGTTGGCGAAATGAACAATAATCTCGCCGCGCCGGTAGCCGCGGTTGACGCGAAAAAGAAAACAACGGATTATTCTTCGTCAGTTGTTTTTTCTAATATCAGTGACTTTGATATTAATACCGAAGTTAAGCGAACGCTTTTTGTCATTGCTGACGTGTCGGATCAAAAATTGTGCGCCGGCAAAGCGGTGAAGCTGGCAATTTTGCCGGATTATTCTTCGGAAGTGGGCGTTCAAATGCCGGTTAAAGCAATCAATTTGGACGCGGAAAAGGGCGGCATTTTGGGAGAAAAGGATATTATGTATTTGCCGAATATTGGGAAAGCGCCGTTATCGAATTTAAAACAGGGTTCCGGTTCGCAATTAAAGACATTTATTTTTGGCGTTAATGCCAATGAATTTGTTTTTTACACGACAAAATTGCTGACCTCGTTAAGCGCCGATTCGCCCGAAGGAACGTTCACGCCGAGCGCTAACACGACTATCGGCAAATTCAAGGTTTGCAATTCAGCGAAAGACGCCACGGTTCAATATATGGATTTTGGTTTATATCCGTACGTGCAAGAAGGGTCGCCTAATGATGTAAAGATTAAAATTAAGGTTGATGACCCTGCTTCTTCGGAGGTGTTTTTGGAAAAAGAAATGGACTTTTATAAAGAAATTGCACCGCAGTTTGGAAAAACCGCGTTTAAGGATGCGGACTTTAAAAATGTGATGATAGCGAGTGGTACTTGTAAAGAATTTCGAGTTACGATGGATACCACAAAACTGAAGATGACGCAATTTGGCGTCGCGAGAGTGGTTTGGGCTGACAGTTTGAATCACAATATCGTGGCGAACGGCAATCAACTGCCCACGCCATATAAAGCGCTGTTCAAGAATTAGTTTATTGAAACTTTTTTGAAATGAAAGACCGCCTTTATTTCGGCGGTCTTTCGTATTTGCTCGGCCTTTGGGAATATGATAAAATGTAAGAAATTGGGAACCGTAATCCGTAATCAGTAACTCGTAATCCGTAATTTTTGAGACAGATTTAAAATTACCAATTACGAGTTATGAATTACAAGTTACGAGTTACTCGTTTTGTCTTTTCATATTTTTCTATGCCGAGAAAGCCGCGTTATCAGCAAGTCGAATATTATTCATTGAGTCCGGAAACAAAAAAGGGGATTTTTATTATCTTCCTTTTTTTAGTGGCAATCATCAGCATCTTGAGTTTTTTGGATGTCGCGGGGAAAGCCGGCGTTTATATTGACTGGGCGCTCGGCATTGCCTTTGGCTGGGGCCGGTATCTTTTGCCGCTCGTCTTGCTCGGATTAGGATATGTTTTGGCGCGGCCGAGCCGGTATCAAACATCAATTCCGACTTACATTGGAATAATTTTGTTTTTTGTCAGTTTCCACGGACTTTTGCATTTAAAAGTGCCGTTTCAAAATTCGTTTAGTTTGAGTTTCAGCGGCCTCGGCGGCGGCCTTGTCGGCTATCTCGCCAGTTATTTTTTCCAGCTTTATTTGGGTTTTTGGGCGGCGCTGGTTGTGCTGGTCGGCCTTTTGTTCGTTGGAATTTTGCTCGCGTTCAATACCAGCATTGAAACATTTATTTCAAAAACAAATATCTTCAGGTATCTGCCGTCACCGTTCCAGCATCAGGGAATAACAGACGCGGAAGCAGAAGAAGAAACAGAAGAAAGTCCGGCGCCGGAAGAGACCGCGGACACAAGAGCGAACGAAGTTAAATTCGCGTCAAAAAATATTATTGAAAGAGAATTAAAGGACGCGGGAATCACCATTCGAAGTCCAAAGGTAAAAATTGATTTGCCGATAAATTTGCTTGATGACAGAAAATCCAAACCCACTAGCGGCGACATAAAATTGGGAATGGAAAAAATTCAAAAGACATTAGAGAATTTTCACATTGACGTGGAAATGGGCGAAGTCCAGGTCGGTCCAACGGTAACGCAATACACGTTAAAGCCGGCGGAAGGAATTAAATTATCGCGGATTACCGCTTTGAATAATGATTTGGCGCTGGCCATGGCGGCGCACCCGATTCGAATTGAAGCGCCGATTCCCGGAAAATCATTGGTCGGCATTGAAGTGCCGAATCAAAAACCAGCGATTGTCCGCGTCCGCGAAGTTTTGGAATCGCCGGCCTTCAAGGCGCGAAAGACGAATCTGACTATCGCTCTCGGCAAAGACGTCAGCGGCAAATGCTGGGTTGATAAATTGGATGATATGCCGCACTTGCTCGTCGCCGGCGCCACTGGCTCGGGCAAAAGCGTTTGCCTAAATGCCATTATCATTAGTTTGCTTTATCAGAATAATCCGGATATGCTGCGGCTGATAATGATTGACCCCAAGCGCGTTGAATTTCCTGTTTATAACGGCATTCCTCATTTGCTGACGCCGGTCATTACTGATGTCACGAAAACGGTCTACGCTTTGCGCTGGGCAATTACAGAAATGGACAAGCGCTTTGATATCTTGTCGAAAGCGAAAAAGCGCAATGTTACTAGTTATAATTTAACCGCTAAAGAAAAAATACCATATTTAGTAATTATCATTGACGAACTGGCGGACTTAATGGTGGCGGCGGCGGCTGAAGTCGAGGCGTGCATTATCCGATTGACGCAAATGGCGAGGGCCGTGGGTATTCATCTCGTTGTCGCCACCCAGCGACCGTCGGTGGATGTGATTACCGGCCTCATTAAAGCGAATATTCCCTGCCGCATCGCTTTTAGCGTTGCGTCTCTTGTTGATTCGCGCACTATTTTGGACATTTCCGGCGCAGAAAAATTGGTGGGCAAGGGCGATATGCTATTTATGTCGCCGGAGACAGCGAAACCGCGGCGTTTGCAGGGCGCGTTCGTAAGCGATGATGAAATTAAGCGGGTGGTTGATTTTTCGCGCAAAGCCAGCGATTATCAGACAGAATACCAGGAAGAGATACTGAACAAGCCGAGCGGGGTGACGAGTTTTGATTTTCAGGGAGGAGGAGACGATGAATTATTTGAAGAAGCGAGAAACGTCGTTGTCCGCAGCGGAAAAGCGTCGGCGTCGCTTTTACAGCGCCGGTTGCGGGTCGGCTACGCGCGAGCGGCGCGCTTGATTGATTTGCTCGAAGACGCTGGCATTGTCGGGCCGGCGGAAGGCGCGAAGCCGCGCGATATTTTGATTGATCGGGTGGAAGCGTTGACAATGGAAAATCAAGAGGAGGTAGGGACGAGCGACGAGGAAGAAGAGACGAGCAACGCGCAACGCGTAACGCGCGAAGGAGAATCAGATGAAGAATTAGATGAAGAAATTGATGACGTTCAAGCTGATGAGGAGCAAGAAGAACAAGAAAAAGAGGATGTTCAAATTGAAGAGCAAGCCGTTGAAGAAGAAACAGAAAAAATTGAAAAAAAATCAAAAAAAAGCGAAGATATTAGCGATGACGACGGCGGAATATATTAGAACTAGAACGGAAATATGACAGGATTTTTTCAAAAGAAGATAGAGGCGATTGAAACATTGGGAGAACGTTTGAAAAAACATCGGGAAGCGAAAGGCGTGTCGCGCGAGAAAGCGGCGCGAATGTTGAACATCAATGTTCGCTACCTCAAACTTTTTGAAGAGGATAAATACGAATATCTGCCGGCGAATATTTACGCCATAAATATATTGCGTTCTTACGCTCGGATATTGGACTTAAACCCGGCGACCGCGGTCGATGTTTTTCAAAAAGAAAAAACATTGTTTTATAAAACAAGGCGGCGCGCCGAACGAGAGAGAATAAGCGATTTTTATTTATTGCTCAATCGTTTTTTAAGCCCGAACGCCTTGCGGAACGCGATTATTTTTTTAATTTTTTGCGTGTTGATTGTTTATCTGGGATTCGCGGTGAACCGAATCGCGTCTCCGCCGGAATTAGTTGTTGACTCACCACCAGATAATTTTTTAAGCGAGAGCGAGCAGGTTGAAATTCGAGGAAAAACCGAGAAGGAGGTAACCTTGACCATCAATGACCGTCCGCTGTTGAGCGATCGCGAAGGAAATTTTGCTTTGACATTGGATTTGCAAAAAGGATTAAATGTTATTAAGATATCAGCGCAGAAGAAATACAGCAAAGCGCGGACAGTTTATCGAAAAGTGGTGGTTAGTAATGAGTGAGGGGCAATAAAACACTAAAACACTGAAGCACTGAAGTAAAAAATCAATAAAGCATAAAGGCGATAGTGTCCGTAATCAGTAATTAAAATTTTGAATTTGAGATTTGGAATTTATTTAGGATTTCGAATTTCGGATTTAGAAATTAGGACTTAAAATTCAAATATGAGCAAGAAAGAAACAGACTCAGAGTTAGCGTCGAAATACAAAGCGGCGGAAGACGCGGTTCACCAAATCAAGGAAAAATTTGGCGACGGCGCGATTATGAAGTTAGGCGAGGCGGGGACCATGAACGTGGAGGCGATCTCGACCGGCAGTATTTCGCTGGACATCGCGCTCGGCGTCGGCGGCGTGCCGCGCGGCCGCATTATCGAGGTTTTCGGGCCAGAATCATCAGGCAAAACCACGTTGGCCATGCATATTGTCGCTGAAGTGCAAAAACAGCAAGGAACAGCGGCGTTCATTGACGCCGAGCACGCGCTTGACCCGGATTACGCGAAGAAAATCGGCATTGACATTAATCAGATGTTGATTTCCCAGCCAGATACCGGCGAGCAGGCCTTGGAAATCGTGGAAACCCTCGTACGCTCCAACGCCATTGACATTATTGTCATTGATTCTGTCGCCGCCCTGACTCCCAAAGCGGAAATCGAAGGCGAAATGGGCGACTCGCACATGGGATTGCAGGCGCGGCTGATGAGCCAGGCCTTGCGAAAGCTGGCGGGCATTGTCGGCAAGACCAAAACAACGGTCATTTTTATCAATCAAATTCGGCAGAAAATCGGCGTGTTTTTCGGCAATCCGGAAACAACGACTGGCGGCATGGCGCTCAAGTTTTATAGCTCGGTCAGAATCGAAGTCCGCCGAGCGGCGCAAATCAAAAAAGGAGAGGTAGTTATTGGTAATCGGGTAAAAGCCAAGGTAGTGAAAAACAAAGTGGCGGCGCCGTTTCAGACCTGCGAGTTTGACATTATGTACAACGAAGGCATCTCAATCACCGGCGACGCGATTGACGCTGGACTGATATACAACGTTATCGCTAAATCAGGAAATTCCTATGTTTACGGCGAGGAAAAGTTGGGCGTTGGCCGGGAAACCGCCAAGCAGTATTTGCGGGAAAATCCAAAATTGGTTGAAAAAATCAGGAAAGAAATTTGGCAGAAATTTTTGGAAAAGAAAAAGGAAGAAGCATAAAAGTAGGGAACGCCCCGACGTACGTCGGGGCGTTCCCTACTTTTATTTTACGGCGAAGATGCAATAAATTGCGTCTCTACATTTATTTTGTTTCTATCGGTTAACAAAAGGCAGGACAGCCATGATTCTCGCTCGTTTGATGGCCGTGGCGATTTTTCGCTGGTGTTTCGCACAGGCTCCGGTCCGTTTTTTAGGCAGGATTTTTAAATAGGAAGACAAAAATTTTCGGAGTATTTGTCCGTCTTTGTAGTCAACGTCTTTGAGTCCATTGACGCATAGATAGCAGGATTTTATTTTCGGAGCGTTAGTTTTCTGTATATTTTTGTTCATAGCAATTAAAGATACGGATTACGGATTTATGTACGGATAATACAAGATGTACAGATGAGGACAAAAAGATAAACAGGATAAATAAGATAATTTTGACCGCTCTCTCGTTAAATCAGTATATCAGTAAAAATCACGTAAATCATGTATTATAAATCAGTATATCAGTAGAAATCAATAATCATTTATCGTTCCCTCGTAATTAAAAAGGAATATTTTCAATTTTGATGTCATCATCGCTCGTCTCGCTCGCGGGCGCGCTCGGCAATTCCGTGCCAGCCATCTCTACTGGCGCTGACACTGGCTGCGGCGCCGGGGGTTGATTCGCCGTTTTTGGCGCGGAGCTGTCAACGCGGTCAAGCATTATCATGTTGTCAGCGACGATTTCCGTGCGATAGCGTTTGACTCCGTCTTGGCCTTCCCAGTCGCGAGTTTGTAAGCGGCCCTCAATGTACACTTTACTGCCCTTGCGCAGATATTGGTTGCAGATGTCCGCCAATTTCCGCCAAGCGACGATGTTGTGGTATTCGACTTTTTCCTGTCGCTGGCTGTTTTGATCAACCCAGGTAAAATTGGTGGCGACGCTGAAATTGGCGACTGTGTTCCCTTGGGGCGTGGCCCGTCCCTCTGGATCGCGGGTTAAGCGGCCAATGACCATGGCTCGATTTAAGTCCATATTATTATAATTAAAATTCTAAATCCTAATATCTAAATCCTAAATAAATTCCAATTACCAATTACTGATTACGATTGATTAAATAATATCGTCTTTCAAAAGCTCGTCCAGTTTTTTATCCAAATCTTCGAGGGATGATTTTTGAGGCAGAATTTTTTCTTCTTTTTTTTCTTCGCCTTCTTCCGCTTTTTTGATCGGCGCTTTAATCGCTTCTTCCATCTTCGTCAATTCTTCTTTTTTCTCTCGGCGCAATCCTTCTTGTATTCTCGCTTCGCGCGCTTTTTCCGCTTCTGTTTTAACCTGTTTTTTTATTATCAAATGGCGGAGAACTTCGGGCGTCAGTTTTAACTGATTGTCGAGCAGTTTCATTTGCTCTGGTTCCATGTTAAATTCAAGAGCGATGTAAGTGCCTTGATGAACTTGGTTGATTGGATAAGCCAACCGTTGTTTGCCGAGGTTGGCTTCGCTGGTAATTTCGCCGCTGAATTTCTTGATTTGCTCGTGAACTTGGCTGACAATTTTTTGCAGCGCTTCGTCCAGAAATTTGATTGGCGCGATAAAACAAAGTTCGTAATGTTGCATAATTTTTCGCATTCTGTAATTCAATCGAAATCATTCAAATGAATTATTGGTCTTAACGCAGAATGTCGTTTAATTATTATATTGTCCTTATTTTAACATAGGAAAATAAAATTAGCAAGAAAATAATTACGCCTAATCTGTTGTTTGTTCGTATTTTCGTATTTGTTCGTAGTTCGTACATAGCAAAACTTGACAGCATGATTAGGCCGTGATATAATGTTTTGTCGTTAGGATGAACTAGGTAAAGAAGCCACGAACAAAGGAGGAAAATATGTTCAAGGCAGAGCAAAAGTTCGTTTGGACGTTCGATGATTCAACGGGACAGGTAGGAGACACGGGGGAGACAGAGCTGGGTTTTGTCTTCAAGAATGTTATCGAGTTGTCGTTTTACAAATGGGAACGTGGCAATGCCATGATCGTCAAGGTAGTAAAATGCGTGGCCGGCGAGGAAGGGCGAAAATCATTTCTCGTGTACGAGCGGTGGTTTTACGATGACCAGACAAGGGATGGGCACCTCGCTCTTCCTGGCAACGCGCACCCAATGCTGGCGGCTCTTGCGAATAATGAAGTGCGTGGAAAAACAGCGGAAGATATGGCATACTTGCTGTTTTGGGAGGCCGTTAAGTTGGAGAACTTTTTCAAAAAGTTCTTTCCAAAGTATTGGCAGAACAATGCGAAGTATGGCTTCATCGCTGACGGTAATTTTCCAGAACCATCGCCAGACCCAGAAATGTGGATGAAGCCGCATATAATTGTTCCCTACCTATGACACACAGGCAGATCCGAAATCGGGTCTGCCTTTTCATTTTTAACAATTTCAACAAGCGCCAGCGATAGAACAGTTTTACCATTTATTCCCTTGACAGAATTATAAAGTTTGGCTAAAATGCAAAATCTCGTTCTTTGATAATACAAAATAATACAAGATGTACAGATGAGGACAAAAAGATAAACAGGATAAATAAGATAATAAAGTTAAGTCCAAAGTTCAAAGCTCAAAGCTCAAAGTTCACCCTTCGAGAACACTTCGACAAGCTCAGTATATGCCTCAGGGTGACAAAAGATGTACCCTTTGTCATGCTGAGGCCTGTGCTGAGTTTATCGAAGCGTTCTCGAAGCATGACAATTTACGGATTACGAGTTACGGATTACCAGCCCCCTCTTATTTAAAATCAGTATATCAGTATAAATCAGTAATCAATTACCATTCTCTCTTAATGGAAGGAGGAAACTATGCCTGACAAAGATATTGCTGGCCAGATTCTGCGCGGGACTGATGAAGCAAACAAGACCTATACTTTTGACGAAGGGCATTCTAATGACCGTCCGTCAATGATGTGGTTTCAGGAATCGCACGAAGGATTGATTTTGTTTATCGTGTTTTACACCCAGGCCTGCCGCTGGTCGCGTTGTACGGCATGCAATTTGCCGTCATTGTGTTCAAGATTCCATGTCGGATACAAAGATATCCGCAAGCAGATTGACTGGGTGTTCGCGCAGGAATTGGTCATGAATCAGCGCGAGAAAATCCGCAAAGTGATTGTCAGCAACAATGGTTCGGTTCTCGACCAGGAGACGTTTTCTTCGAACGCGCTGATGTATTTCACGCTGATGGCCAATGAGCATTTGCCGAACATGGCGGTATTGAGCATTGAAACGCGGACAGAGTACGTTGAATCGGCAGAATTAGAATTTCTGTCGCGCGCGATCAAAGAAGGCGACACGCCGACCGAGCTTGAATTGGCGGTTGGCTTTGAAATTTTTGACGACCATTTTCGCAATGATGTTTTTAATAAAGGATTGCGGAAAGAAATTTTTGAAAAATTGGCGCGCAACATGGCGGAATATCAGTTTCGGTTGAAGGTCTATATGATGCAAAAGCCGATTGTCGAGATGAGCGACGCGCAGGCGATTTTCGACATTGGACAGGCGGCGCAGTACTTTGGTTCAATCGTCCGTCAACATCGAGATTCGGGAACAGGGAAGGCGCGGCTGAAAATTGATATGCACTTGAATCCAACGTATGTCGCGCGCGGCACGCCGCTCGAACAAGCGTTTCTGCGCGGCGACTATTCGCCGCCGCGCCTGCGGCACGTGGCGTACGCGGCGTTGGCGGTGGAAAAAGAACCGATTTCGGTTTACATCGGGCTGGACGATGAAGGATTGGCTGTCCCTGGTGGTTCGTTTCTGCGGCCAGAAGACGAATCGTTGCGCGCCGCGCTCGCGCGATTCAACATCTTGCAGGATTACGACATTTTGAAAACAGCATTGCGTTAATCAAAAACAAAGTAGTGATAAACGCGTCAAAGACGCGAAAGGAGGATGAATGAAGCGGCTAACTATCATAATGATATTAATATTTCATGTGTTAGCCATAACGAGAATTTTAGGTGAATTATTTTTAGGAGATCTGTCGCAAGATGTCACGATAGGAAACCGAGCTTCTTTATGTATTCATGATATCATGATCTTGCTTACGGTGTATTTCACCCTCTTCCTTGTTTTCCTCTTTGATAAAAAGAAATTGTTCCCGAACAAATAAACAATCAAGCCGTCCCGACAAACGTCAGGACGGCTTTTAATTTTATCAATTTAGTTTTGGCGCCATCGAATGTATCGAATTAAGCAAACTGGTTGTTTTCAAAATCAAATTGTTTTTTGAGCGCGATAACACTTCCCATGGCTTTCGCGTCTCCAACGGCGATGCCAGTTCGCTCCACGCCCATATCCCAAAGAATATGCATCAGTTCTTTTTTTCTTGCTTCTGTTTTCTTCTTCTCGTCCGCGGTTTTCAATTCTTTCCGGCCCAACCACGGCACCCGATGCTCCAAATCACTCATGTATCGTCCGAGCTTCACTGGATCGTCCGGCAATTCACGCAGAAACGCGGCAAATTCTTCCGGCGCGCTTTTAATTTTAATAATCTGATTACGAACCACGCGCAGCATTTCATCAAAGGGTACGGGAATTATTTTTTTGCCGAAATGGCGAGTTCCGTAACCCACTCGTTCAGCTAAATATACTTGCCCATTGTTCGCCGCGAAAAGACAATGCTCCGAAAGATACTTTTCTGGATTTTCAGCCATTTCTTTTTTTAATTTTTCATCAGCGAAATAACTGTCGTTTTGCGACAAGCAGTAGATGTCAAAAGGAAAATTTTTGAGGACGGGATATTTATCATCTTCGAAAGTTTTTTTGCTGAATTCGCCCCAGCCGACTTTTACCAGTTCAAGCGATTTTTCGCCTTTTTCATTTTGGAGGGAAATTAAAACGTAAATTGAAGCGGCGTCGCCGGAAAAACCCTCTTCGCCGGAATGCGCGAACGTGCCACCCATGCTCGCTCCAAACAATGTTTCGAAAGAATCATGCAATTTGCCTATGGCGCGAGCTCTTTCTCTTTGCGCTTCTGAAAGTTTTTGTTCTGGCGCTTGCTCTGCGGGAATGCTTGTTTTAATTTTTTCTAAATCAGGAATTTGTTTGTTCACAAGTTGATTTTTTTAAATTAATTAACATCTTTTGGTTTACCATGAACCACTCCTTGCATCATTCCTTCGTTAAGTGCATGGTAAACACTTCGTTCGGGTTCACGGTGAACCATGAACCGGAGGAGCGAAAGCGACAACTGGTTCATGGTGCCCCCACGAGGAATCGAACCTCGATTTTAAGCTCCGGAAGCTCACGTCCTATCCGTTGAACGACAGGGGCATAGCTTCTCCCCTTAGGATAAGGGGAGATAGAGAGGGGTTACGAACTAGCTTTTACACATAACCCCCTTTGTCCCCTTTATTCTAAGGGGGGAAAGAAAACGGCGATCGTAAAAATAATAACAAAATTTTGAGTTGAGGTCAAATTGCCGCGGCCGGTGAATGTCATGCTTGTGGACAGAAATTGGCGGGTGTGCTATACTCCAAACGATGCTAGTTTATGGTATGTAAACTAGCACATTTTTGTAAAAAATGGAGATTGGAAGTTGGAAATTAGAGGTTGGAAGGTAAGGGAAAGATGAAAAAGAATAAATAATAAATAAAAACACTGATTTATTTTTTTATCTTTTATTTGTGTTTATTATCTATTATTTTTTATTTTTTAATTTGAAATATGGACAACACATCAATCAAAGCGGCGATAAAACAAATTTGCGCGGAGAAAGGATTATCCGAGGAATCGGTCATCGAAACAATCAATTCTGCGCTGGCCGCCGCTTATCGAAAGGATTTTGGCGACAAACTGCAAAATGTTGTCGCTGAATTTGATTTGGAAACAGGTAAAGTGAAAGTATTCGACGTTAAAGAAGTGGTGGAGGACTTGACGCCGGAAGAATTGGCGGCGCTGGAAGAATTAAAACAAGAGCGGGAGCGGATTAAAGAAGCGATCGCCAAAGGCGAAATCACGGCCGACGAACTCAAGAAAATGCGGGAAGACAGAGCGCTGGAGGAATCAACGGAAGAAGGCGCTGAAGGCGAAGAAAAAAGACGTTTCAATCCGCGGATGCAGATTCAGCTCAAAGACGCGCGAGCGATTGACGTTAAATATCAAATTGGCGACCTGGTCAAGACCGAATTGGAAATTCCGGGCGACTTCGGCCGGATGGCGGCGCAAACCGCCAAGCAGGTCATTATTCAGAAACTGCGCGAGGCGGAACGCAATATCGTTTATCAGGATTATAAAGATAAAGAAGGATTGATTGTGGCGGCCATGGTTCAAAAATTCGACGGCAAGAACGTGATTGTTGATTTGGACCGGACGACCGCGCTCCTGCCGCCGAACGAGCAAATCCGCGGCGAGCGCTACCGCGTCGGCGATCGGATAAAAGTTTATATCGCCAGCGTGATGTTATCAACGCGCGGACCGGAAATTATTGTTTCGCGCGCTCATCCGGATATCGTCAAAATGCTTTTTCGGTTGGAAATTCCGGAAATCGCCAGCGGCGTGATTGAAATCAAAGGAATCGCGCGCGAAGCCGGCGGCCGGACCAAGGTGGCGGTTTTCACCGAGGACGCGGGCATTGACCCGATCGGCTCTTGCATCGGCCAGCGCGGCGCCCGCATTCAAACCATTATTCGCGAACTGAACGGCGAAAAAATTGACATTATCGAATATTCGGACAATCCAGTGAAGTTCATCGCCAACGCGCTTCTGCCGGCGAAAGTAGGGCGCGTTGAAATTGATGAACAAAACAAGGCGGCGGCGGTTACCGTGCCGCAAGACCAACTGTCTTTGACCATCGGCCGCGCGGGCCAAAATGTTCGGCTCGCTTCAAAGTTGACCGGCTGGCGGATTAATATCAAAGAACAGGAAACAGGAAAAGAAATCGGAGCTGAAGAAGCAGAGGCCGCTGAAGCAGGGACAGCCCCCGCCGTTGACGGGGCAAATCTTGAGCTGTCCGCCGCTCCGTCTGTTGTCGAACCAGCAGCCGAAAAGGTAGGGATAGATGTAGGGACAGGGCTTGACCTGTCCGCCGCTCCGTCCGCCGTCGAAACAGCCGATGAACCAGCGCCAACGCTGTCTGATGTTGAAAAAACCGAAAAACCAAAAAGGAAAAAACGGGCGAGTAAGAAAATAGAAAATAGAAAGTAGAAAATAGAAAGTAGAAATTTGTTGAGAGATGCTTTTCTGCATCTTTCTCATTATAGATTCTACTTTCTAAATTCTAGATTCTAAAATTTATGGTCGAGCTTTACAACACAATACTTTATCAACCGATTTTCAATCTTTTGATTTATTTCTATAATGTCATTCCGGGCAATGACATCGGGATGGCGATAATTATTCTCACGATTTTAATTAAGCTCGTGCTTTTGCCGTTCGGCATTCAGGCGATTAAATCGCAAAAAATAATGCAGGAGCTCCAGCCGAAACTGGAAGCGCTTAAAAAACAATATAAAGACCAGAAAGACAAGCTGGCTTCGGAAACAATGCGGTTGTATCGGGAGCAAAAAGTTAATCCGCTTTCGTCCTGCCTGCCGCTTTTAATCCAGTTTCCGTTTTTAATCGCGGTTTATCAGGCGTTTCGCGTCGGGCTGACGACGAATAATTTCGACATCTTGTATCCTTTTATCGCCAATCCGGGCGCGATCAATCATCTGGCGTTCGGATTTGTCAACATGGCCGCGCCGAACATCGCGCTCGCGATTCTCGCCGGCGCGGCGCAGTATTTTCAAACAAAAATGTTTCCGACGGCGAAACCAGCGGTGCAGACACCGGGCGCCAAGGATGAAAACATGCTCGCCAGCATGAACAAGAGCATGTTGTATTTTATGCCGATAATGACGATTATAATCGGCATGCAGCTTCCGGCCGGGCTTACTTTTTATTGGTTTTTAACAACCTTGCTGACGATTGTCCAGCAGAAAATAATGTTTCTGAAGCGGAAAGACACTGAAATAAACTTGCCTCGTAGAATGTCACCCTGAGGTGTCATCCTGAGGTTCTCGAAGGATCGAAGGGTGATAAAAATTATTCGTATGTCATGCTTCGAGAGCCTCAGCATGACATATATCGGGATGACAAATTAAAGATATGCGCGTAAATTTTAAAAAATTGCGAAAGATTCCCGTTGAGACAGAAAGCGGCGTTAATCTCGGCCGCGTCGTTGATGTTGAATTAGACGCTGAAAAGCATTTAGTCAGCAAGTACTTTGTCGCCAAGACAACCTTTGGGGTATCAAAAATTTTCGACGCCGGGCAATTGTCTATCGCTCCCAACCAGATTGTCAGCGTCAGTAATGAAAAAATCGTGGTCGAGGACAATGTCTGCCGCGAAGAAAAACGCGTGTCCGCCGACCAGCAAATTCCCAATGTTGAAACATCGGCCGTCGGGAACGCGTGCGCGCGTTCCTCAACGAAGCAGTGAGGAAGACATTTTTCGTTTTCTCCCACAATCTACTCACTACCCCCTACAACCTAACAATCTATTTGTTCTCAATGATATATGGACGCAGAACATTCGATAAAAGAAACGATTCGCTATTTCGACATTTTTGATTTTTCCTTGACTGATTGGGAGATTTATAAAAATTTATGGCAGCCAGCGCGTTCGTTCGCATTCAAGGAAATTCAAGCGGCGCTGGCGCGGATAGTCGAAAAAGCAGAGATAGGAACCCGCGAGGGATTCTTTTTTTTAAAACGCAGGCAGGATTTGGTCGCCGCGCGCAAGAAAAGATACCTGCTCGCCCAAAAAAAAATGAAGAAAGCGCGTTTTTGCGCGCGGCTGATTTCATGGTTGCCTTTTGTCCGGGCGGTTTTCGTCTGCAATGACCTCGCTTATTTCAACGCGCCGCTGGAGAGCGACATTGATTTCGCGATTATTACCGCGCGAGAGCGAATTTGGACAGCTCGTTTTTTGTCCGCTGGCCTGATGGCATTATTGCGCCAGCGGCCGACGCCTGAAAGCCGCGCTGATAAAATTTGTTTGAGTTTTTATTGTTCCGAGGAAGAATTGAATCTGCGGCCGCTGGCTTACGCGGACGACATCCATTTTGTCTATTGGTTGAGCCAGTTTGTCCCTTTGTCCGGCGAGAAGGGAATTATGGAAAAGTTTTATTTTGGAAATCAATGGTTGCGGGAATATCTGCCAAATTTAGTTTTCCCCTCTGCCCCAAGACATTGGAAAATAACGCGCCGTCCTGTCTTTAAATCTGTGCTGGAAAAATTATTGTCAGGTTTGGCGGGGAATTTTTTGGAAAAATTGTTAAAAAAGATTCAACTGAAAATTCTGCCCGCGCGGCTGGCGGCGCTGGCGCGGGAAGACGGCACGGATGTTGTTGTCAGCAATAGTGTTTTAAAGCTTCATGACCAAGATACGCGACAGGCAGTCAGAAAAAAGTGGGAACAAAAATGTTCAGCCGGGGCATGATTAAGTTAACGCCGAGTATATGGGAAAAATGAAAAAAATAATCGAATGCCTTCTCTGCCTCTTTGTTTTTTTGTTGCCTTTTCAAACGCGCTGGATTTTCCAACAAGGTTTTTTGAATGGTGAAAAGTGGGAATATGGCACGTTCAGCTTGTACGCCACGGAAATTCTGCTGGGGTTAATAATTGTTTTAGCCATTGTTTACGCTATAAATACGGTGAGATCCCTCGGCAGGTTCGGGATGACAGGGCTGAGACATGGACAGGTCGCGACCTGTCCCTACATTCTTGTCTTGCTCGTCTTGCTTGTCTTGCTGAATTGCGTTCTCGCCCTTGATAAGGGAATCGCGTTTTACAAATTCTCGCAATTAATTCTCGGCGTGGCTTTGTTTTTTATCATTTTGACGATTAAACCAGCGTTTCAGAAGGTCGCCTTTTCGTTTGCCCTAAGCGGTTTAGTCCAAAGCGCGCTCGCCATTCAGCAGTTTGTCGAACAAAAAGTCATAGCCAATAAGTGGCTCGGCATGGCCAGCCAAGATCCGCACGTTTTGGGCGTGCCGGTGGTCCAGTTTGGCGATGATCGCTGGCTTAGGACGTTCGGCTCGTTTTCTCATCCGAATATGCTGGCTGGTTTTTTAGTTATTAGTTTAATTTTTACGATTGGGCTTTTTTTCCTAAATCAGCGACGGGAGAACGGAAAATTGTTTTTAGCGATTATGGCAATTAATTTTTTAGCGCTTTTAACCGCCTTGTCCCGCGCCTCGTTTGTCGCCATCGCCGCGGCCGTCATTCTGCTCGCGATTTTTGTCCGTCGAGATCGCGAATTAATAAAAAAAATATCAAAGGTGGCGTTGATTTTGATTTTTATTGTAACTATTTTTAGCGTTTCTTATCCTGAATTAATCGCCAGTCGCGCTTTCGGCGCGAGCCACGTTGAAAATTTGTCCAACGTCAGCCGGATAGAACAATATGGGCAATGGTGGCAAATTGTCAAAAACAATTGGTTCACGGGCGTTGGACTTGGAAATTACACGTTAGCTCTGTCAAAACCAAACCCGAATTTGCCGGCTTGGTCTTATCAGCCGATACACAATTTGTATCTTTTGTTCGTCGCTGAACTAGGTTTGTTCGGACTGGCGCTGTGTTTACTCTTCGTCGCGCGTTGTCTGTTGTTATTCATTAAAAGAATTAAATCAGCGACCCCCAGTCAGTCAATATGTTTCACTTGTCTCGCTTGTCTTGCTTGTCTCGCTTGTCTTGACCATTATTTCTGGAGTTTTTTCAGCGGCATAATGCTCGCCAGCGTTGTTTTGTCGCAATCGTTAATTGAACAATAAAGAACGGTTATTCATGAAAAAAAAAGAAGCGGGAAGTCCGCCTCTTATTTTTAACTAACATTCACTTGACAACCCCGCTTGACATCTGCTAAAAAGCTATTGTAAACTTTTATAATAATTTAACGAACTGATTGGCTATTCATAAGTTAATTGGCAATGGCGCCGATTGACTTAAGTCAGTGAATCAGTTAAACGATAATATGTTGAAACCATTGAACGAGCATGTCATCGTCAAACCCCTCTCCAAAGAGGAAAAGACGGCTTCAGGCATTATATTGCCTGACACGGTGAAAGAAAAACCGGAGCAAGGCGAAATCATCGCTGTCGGTCCGGGCAAAATACTGGAAAACGGCCAGCGAGCACTAATGTCTGTCAAGATTGGCGACAAAGTGATTTTCACGAAATATTCGCCGAATGAAATAAAGGTCGATAATCAGGAATATCTGGTTTTGAATGAATCGGATATTTTGGCGATCATTGAATAATACAAAATACAAGATGTACAAAATACAAGACGTACAGATTTGTACAGATATACAGATGAGGGCGGAGATAAGATAAACAGGATAAATAAGATTATTAAATAAAAAACTCTAAATTCGAAATTCTAATTTCTAAACAAATCCGAAATCAGAAATTCGAAATCCTAAACAAATAACAAACTACAATTTATCAAATTACTTTCTTATGTTGGAATTTAGAACATTGGAAAATTAGAGCTTGTTTAGAATTTCGATATTAGGATTTAGAATTTTCATAAACAAATTACCAATTACGGATTACGAGTTACTAATTACTAAACTTATATGTCTAAACAAATTGTTTTCGAAGAGCAGGCGCGCCAGGCGATTAAGCGCGGCGTTGACAAGCTCGCCAACGCGGTAAAAATCACTTTGGGCCCGCGCGGCCGCAACGTGATTTTGGAAAAAGGATTCGGTTCGCCGCAGATTTGCAATGACGGCGTTACCATTGCCAAAGAAATTGAGTTAAAGGATAAATTGGAAAACATCGGCGCGGAGCTGGTCAAAGAAGTCGCCAGCAAAACGAATGACGTCGCCGGCGACGGAACGACCACGGCCACTCTGCTCGCGCAGGCGATTATCACCGAAGGATTCAAAAACGTGGCCGCTGGCGCCAATCCAATGCTCATCAAAAAAGGAATTGAAAAAGGCGTGAACGCGGTGGTGGAAGAATTAAAATTAAGAATCAGCAAGCAGATTTCCAATCAGGATGAAATCACGCAAGTCGCTTCGATCGCGGCTAACGACGAAAAAATCGGCAAGATTATCGCCGAAGCGATGAAAGACGTCGGCAAGGACGGCGTAATCACGGTTGAAGAATCGCAGAGCTTTGGCATTGACAAAGAAGTGGTGCAAGGCATGCAGTTTGATAAGGGCTATGTTTCGCCGTACATGATTACGAACGCCGAGAGAATGGAGGCGGAATATCAAGATGCCTATATTTTAATCACTGACAAAAAAATTTCATCGGTGAATGATATTGTGCCGACGCTTGAAAAATTGGCCCACGTCGGAAAAAAAGATTTAGTCATTATCGCGGAAGATGTTGACGGCGAGGCATTAGCCACGCTGGTGGTCAACAAATTGCGCGGCGCGTTCAACAGTTTGGCGATTAAAGCGCCGGCTTTCGGCGATCGGCGCAAGGAAATGCTCGAAGACATCGCGGTCTTGACCGGCGGACGGGTGATTTCCGAAGAAGTCGGCTTGAAATTGGATAATGTTGACGTTGATCTGTTAGGTCAGGCGCATAAAGTCATTTCCACCAAAGAAAATACCACCATCGTGGAGGGCCGCGGCGATAAAAAGAAAATTGAAGAGCGGATCGCCCGCATCAAAAAAGAATTGGAGGTTTCCACTTCTGATTTTGACAAAGATAAATTGAAAGAGCGGCTGGCGAAATTGGCTGGCGGCGTGGCGGTCGTTAAAGTCGGCGCCGCGACGGAGACGGAAATGAAAGAAATGAAGTTGCGGATTGAAGACGCGATTAACGCGACGAAAGCGGCGGTGGAAGAAGGAATCGTGCCGGGCGGCGGGGTCGCGCTGTTCCGGGCCAAGGCGATATTGGACAAACTCGTTGTTGACGAAGAGCAAAAAGTCGGCGTGGAAATTTTGAAAAAAGCGCTGGAAGAGCCGCTCAAGCAAATCGCGGAGAACGCCGGAAAAGACGGCGCGGTGATTGCCGAAGAAGTGCGTCGAGCGAGCGGCAATGTCGGTTATAACGCCTTGTCCGACAAGTTTGAAGATATGGTGGCGGCCGGGATTATCGACCCGACGAAGGTAACGCGCTACGCGTTGCAAAACGCCGCTTCTATTTCCGCCATGCTTCTGACGACTGAATGCGTGGTCGCCGACGAACCAGAACCAGAGAAACCGCCAGGCCACGGGCATCCGGGAATGGGCGGCATGGGCGGGATGGAATATTAAAAAGGAAAAGGTTAAAATGAAAAAGGAAAAAGTTTGAAGCGCCCCGACGTACGTCGGGGCGCTTTAGGTAGGGAACGCATATATGCGTTCCACGGGAAATTATTGACGTTTTGTTTTTTATTTGATAGATTATAAACGTCCTGTTTTTTTAAGATATTTCGGCGGTGCGGGGGAAATAAGAAAACAACGAGGAGGAGCAATGGAGAGTTTGGTTAGGATTCTCGAACGCGGGCAGGTAGTCAGAAAAAATTTGGCGAAACATCACAATTCTCGAATGCGGAGTTTTGTCACTGATGTGCCCGGTCTTCCTGCGTTTGTCCGAAGCGCGTTAAACACGCAGATGATTAACGCTTCTTTTTTCGAAGTTGATGAAATCTCCAGTTCACCTTTTAGGACACACGATGTGATGGTGGCGTTATCGGCGTCTTCCGTCAGAAACTGGCATTTTGGATACCAGCGGACATTGATAGGCGGTTCACAAGGACAACTTTTTCCAGAGTATTATCGTTTCTATCTTGTGCCAACTAGAAATCCTACGCCGGTGATGAATTTTCGTAAATTTGCGCGACGGATCGCGTTAACGCAAAGGCGCGTGATAAATGGACAGGCGCTCTCGCCGCTTGAAAAAGTATCTTTCGCCAGATTGCGGCCGCACGAGCGCGGTCGCGAATATGGTTTTTGCTTGGACTATGTTCATATTCGTAATGATGAGGCATCTGAAGTTCCCACGGAATTCATGAACTTCGTGTCTTGTCTTGGATCTAGTTAAACAAACAGCCCCGACGCAACGGTCGGGGCATTTTATTTTCAAATAGACGGTTTTACACATTAAACCTGAACACGCAGACGTCGCCGTCGCGCATTTCGTATTCGCGGCCTTCCAGCCGGATCAGTCCTTTTTCTTTGGCGCTAACCGCGCCAGCCGCGTTCAGTAAATCCTGCCAATTAATGACTTCAACGCTGATGAAACCGCGTTCAAAATCGCCGTGGATTTTTCCAGCCGCTTGCGGCGCCAAGGTTCCGCGCAAAATTGTCCATGAACGCGTTTCTTTCGGCCCAGTCGTTAAAAAGCTGATTAAATTTAATGTTTTGTATGATTCAGTTATTATGCGGTCGAGCCCAGTCATCGTCAAGCCAACGGATTTTAGGTATTCTTCGCCTTCTTCCTTGGAGAGGTCGGCGACGTCAGCTTCGAGTTGGGCGCAAACAGGGATAACAATTTCATCCGCGAGAAACGGCAAACTTATTTGTTTGTTAACATCATCTTCGGCAATATTTAGCAGGTAGAGCATTGGTTTGGGCGTCAGAAAGTTTAGATATCGAATCGAAGATTTTTCGTCTTCAGCCAATCCGATTTGACGGAGGAGTTGTCCGTTTTCTAAAGCGGGCTTTATTTTATTTTCTAACAGGTCAATGATTTTGCGCGTTTCTTTTTCTTCTTTTGTGGCCGCGGATTTCAGTTTGTCTTTTAATTTTGGCAGATGCTTTTCCACGGTTTCAAGGTCGGCGAATGCCAGTTCAAGGTTAATTACTTCGATATCGTCTTTTGGATTCACTTGTCCGCTGACGTGGATAATATCGCTTGATTTAAAATGCCGGACAACTTGGCAGATGGCGTCAACTTCGCGGATGTGCGATAAAAATTGGTTGCCAAGTCCTTCGCCCTGATGCGCTCCCTTGACTAATCCGGCGATGTCAACAAATTCAATTGTGCTTCTGATGATTTTTTCCGATTTTGACATTTGCGCGAGTTTGTCCAGCCGTTCGTCGGGCACCTCAACAATGCCCTTGTTTGGTTCAATGGTGCAAAAGGGGTAATTAGCAATGTCAATTTGTTTTCTTGTCAGCGCTTTGAAAAGCGTTGATTTGCCGACGTTAGGCAGGCCGACGATGCCGATGGAGAAAGACATAATTTATTATAAGTCCAAAATCCAAAGCTCAAAACTCAAAGTAAATCCAAAATTCAAAGTTTACCCTTCGAGAACCTCAGGGTGACAAAAGACGCGTCCTATGTCATGCTGAGGCTCTCGAAGCATGACAAAAAACAGATTACGAATTACGAGTTACTGATTACAAACAAGGCGGTTTTACTGCCCTGTTGAAGTTATTTTTTCTCCGCTTTTACTATTTCGAAGGTGGCGATAATTTCCTCGAATTCTTTTCGGTATTGAAAATAATTCGGTAGTTTTTTATCCGCGATATTAAAAATGGCGCGGTAAATTTTATCAGCCGTTAAAATCAAAATCGTCGGCACTTCTTTATTATCTTTGTCAAGATTGATGAAATAAATCATTTTGCCGGCCGCGAAATCAATAGTATCCAGCGCGTCTAATTCTTTGAAAATCGCAATTTTTTCTTTCAGCGATAAATCGGCGAAATCAGCATAGTCACTTTTCACCACAAGCGCGCTTGCAAAGGATTGGTCGCCAGTTGGTTGCAGAACGACGATTTCTTCCTTTTGTTTGTTTTTATCAGCTTCCGCGGGAGGAGTAACCGCTTGCACTTCTTCCCAGTTTTGCGGCAAGCTCAAAGCGAATTCTACATCTTTGCCGCTTAATGATTTCCATCCTTCAGTGTTAATGTTCTCGGGAATCTTTCTGTATTTTTCGAACAGGTCAATGACCACGTTTTTGCTCGCCAAGCTGTCCTTTTCCAATTGCGTTGCTTTGTCAGTTAAAGTTTTTAATTGCGTTTTTAAGTCCGCCACTTGCTGTTCCAAATCGTCGGTCACTTCTGCGCCGCCTTTTTGCAATTCCGTGATTTTGTCTTTGGTGTAGCCGAAAACAATGCCGATGATTCCTAAAATAACGATGACGGCAATCACCAAATTAAAGACATTGCTGTCCGTCTTCGGCGGCACCTTTTTGTTCGGCGCCTCGATTTTTTCAGCCGGTTTTTTTGGCTTCGGCGGTTTCGCCGGTAATTTTCCCTCCTTTTCCAATGCTTCGACAAGTTTGTCGTTGTTCATAATCATACGTTTTTGTTTATATGGAGATGATTACAAAACTCCTTCTGCTGCAATTTAAGATTTTCCACTACGACTTCGTCAAACTGGCGCGAAATGGCTTTCGCTGGTTTTCCTCGTCTCGTCGAGAAAATCTTAAATTTCGCGACGAAATAGTTTTGTAATCATCTCCGTTTGTAATCCGTTTCATTTTATCACTTTGAAAAAAATAAGCAAATTGAGTTATTCGCAGCAAGTAAATTGTCAAAAAATAGCGGAAAAGATATAATATGAACGAGTTTAACAAAGAATAGAACAGTAATTACAATAATATGACACAAGCAAGTTCATCAATTGAAGATTTGCTTTCGTCCTCTGGCAAGGCGAAATTAAAAGGTCAAGCGCCGTCAGACGGTCAAACGCCGGCGCAGACGTCGAAGACGCAAAAGATGAAATCAACCCTTCGACTCGCTCCGCTCACTCGGGGCAAGCTGTATGGCGAAGCTGCGCCGCAAGAAAAATTGAAAGAAAAACTCGAAGAGATAAATATCGCCGACGAAGAAAAAGCCGTGATGGCTAAAGGCCGGGAATTGAATGTTCCGTACATTGATCTTTTAGGTTTTCCGATGAACGCCGAAGCATTGCAGACAATACCAGAAAATATTTGCCGCGAGAAACAAGTGGCTTGTTTTTTAAGTGTTGGCGATCAAGTTCGGTTGGGGGCGGTTAATCCAGTTGACTCGGAGATAGAAAAAATCAAGCATAATTTGGAAGAGTCATTGAATGTCAAAGGTGAAATTTATATTATTTCCGAGAGGAGCTTCAAAAAAGCAATGGACCTGTACGCTCGACTGCCAAAGTTCAAGGCGCCGGTTCAAGGCGTTGAGATAAAAGAGGATGAACTGGAAAAGTTCAAGCAGATTGCCACTGATTTCAGGCAGTTGAATGAGCAGGTCCAAAAAGTGACAATGACTGAACTCGTAACTTTGATTATTGCCGCCGCCGTGCAATCCGACTCATCTGACATCCATATTGAAGCAGAAGAAAAAGAGGTGAAAGTCCGGTTGCGCGTGGATGGAATTTTGCATGATACGGCTTCTATTACTAAAGCAAATTGGCCGAAAGTGATTTCCAGAATAAAACTGCTTGCTGGGCTTAAATTAAATATCACTGACAAACCGCAGGATGGTCGTTTTACCATAACGTTGACGAAGGAAAAAATCGATGTTCGTGTGTCTTGCATTCCGACGACTTGGGGCGAGAGCGTGGTAATGCGGCTTTTGAAGTCATCAACCGCTAGTTTGAAATTCGAGGACTTAGGACTTACCGGCAAATCCCATGAAGACTTAAAGTTTCAAGTTGAACGGCCAAATGGAATGATCGTGACAACTGGTCCAACGGGTTCTGGCAAAACAACGACTCTTTACGCGATTTTAAATAAGTTAAACAAGGAAGGCGTTAAAATAATTACTCTTGAAGATCCGGTTGAGTACAAATTGGAGGGAATCAACCAAAGCCAGATTGACCATAACAAGGGCTATTCGTTCGCTGATGGTTTGCGTTCGAGTCTGCGCCAGGACCCGGATATTGTCATGGTCGGCGAAATGCGCGATTTTGAAACCGCGGACACGGCCATTAACGCCGCCTTGACCGGCCACCTCGTTATTTCCACTATCCACACCAACAGCGCTGCCGGCGCGGTGCCGCGGTTTTTGGCCATGGGCGTCAAACAATTTTTGCTGGCGCCGGCTTTGAACGCAGTCATGGGTCAGCGGCTGGTCCGGCGATTGTGCCAAAAGTGTAAATACGAAATCCAGCTCGAGCCGGATAAATTGGAACGAGTGAAAAAGATTTTGTCGGAAATTTCCGAAGGCCATCCGGATAAGCCGGATTTGACGAGAATGGTTTTTTACGAAGGTAAGGGATGCGAGGCGTGCCACGGCCTTGGCTACAAGGGCCGCGTCGGCATTTACGAGATTATGGCCATAACGCCGGAAATCAAGAAATTGGTTCTCGAAACCGCGGTCTCCGAATATGATATGCAACAAGTAGCGATTAAAAACAACATGATAACCATGGTTCAAGATGGTTTGATTAAAGTATTGCAAGGGATCACGTCTGTTGATGAGGTTTTCCGCGTCAGCGAATAATTTTTATCTAAACAATATGTCAGCGAAAATTCCTGATGGCACGACTGGAAAAATTCTCGAAGAAGAATATTTCGGCCGAGTTATGGTTGGCGGTGAAAAAGCGGCCGCGGCGCAAAAAGTATTTATGGAATTGAGTGGGGGGCAAACGCCGGAACAGGCAAGGGGGAGGCTTCCTTTCATGAGTGCCGTCAGATTCGCGAAAGCAGTGCAACCATGGCAGAGTCCGACTTTGCCGAAAAGGAAAGTCGCACGCGACCTTTTGGATTTTGTTTGCGAGGACATGGGTATTGACCCAGAGAGCGAGGAAGCGGAACATTTAGAATTTTATACCAGCGTTGGTTCGCCCTTGGATCTTCATGGCGTTGATGCTTTTATTGAATATCGAGGCGTGAGGGCATTGATTGACGTTACAAAAAATCCAGCTAAAAGGTTTGACGATTCGAGCGGCGACCGCATGATTATGGAAGAATTGCCGGATTGGAATGACCCAAGCCAAAAAATAAAGTATGAGCAAGAGCTACGAAAATATTCTAAGCATTTAGCCATGATTTTGAGTGAGGCGATAGAAAAAAGGCGGGAAAGGGAGCGGGCGTATGTTCCTCCTTTGCGATAAATTAGAAACTACCATTGCTGTTAAGCCCTTTGGTTGCTATTGACACCCCCCTTTTTATTTTCTAAGATACCATTTCAGATTGCAAAGGAGGGGAACATGGATTTACCGAACCAGCTTCATTGCTTGCGTTGCGGTAATATTGTTGAAACTGATGATCACGAAAGTATTGCGAATTTGGTGAGCGGAATAAAAGGAATTAATGTTATTGAAGGAATAACTATTCATTTTTCCTTTTGCCTAAATTGCAAAACAGAAGTTGATTGTAGCTCTCCCGAAATGTCTGTTTCGCAAAGAAGAGAGCATACAATCCAATAATCCGATTGCCAACGCGCAATCGGGTTTTTCTTATTTTAATTGGACAAAATTTAAAGGAGCTGTTTGACAGCTCCTTTCGAGTTATTCTTTATCGCGGCCACCTTCGCGCGCCTGCTGTTTTCTGTACGATTCTGCCAGTGTTTCTCGCCAGAGATCATTACGAAAAGGCTTGGCCTTAATCACTTTCAAACCGATTTCTCCAGGTCTGATTCTTTTTTCAATTCGCGGCTTAATCCCGCCTTTTATCAATAGGGCCGCAATTCGACGCGCGCCCTTTGCTTCCGGCGCAAGTTTAATTCTTTGCGGGCCTGTCTGTGATTATCCTTCGTTGACTTAACTTACGCTCTTTTGCGGTCATCTTATGCTCCTTTCTTATCGCAAAACGCGATCAATTAAGCGGAAGATTACAGTTTATAACTTTGATTAATCTTGTCAATAGTTTAGATTTTGAATGATGAAGCGTCTTTTGCTTTTCGAAAGGTGCTTAATCTCAATTTTATAGTAATTTAATTTTAACTTTTTTAATAATTTTTCTAATTTTTCTCCCCATTCCACGAAACATGCGGTATCTTTCCGTCCGAAATATTCCAAAGCGCCGATGTTTTCCAAATCAGCAACGTTTAATCCGCGATAAGCGTCAATATGAACTAACTTTTTGATATTTGCCTCTTCGTTTTTGTCACCCTGAGCCCATTCGACTCCCCCGCCTTTGGCGGGGTCGCTCAGGGTAAACTCCGCCGAAGGATTGTTTTTTTGTTTTTTTGATTTTTTGACCAAATAAACCCTCATCAGCACGAACGTGGGGCTGGTGATGTTTTTTTTAATGCCCAGACCTTCAGCCACGCCTTTGACGAAAGTTGTCTTGCCCTCCCCGAGGCCACCAATCAATAAAATCACCTCGCCGCCTTTCAGCGTTTTGGCGAATTTTTTTCCAAGCGCGATTGTTTCTCTTTCGTTTTTCGTCAGAATCGTCATATTTTTATGTCAATTCCCATTCTGGATTAGCCCTAAGTTTGAACGGCGAGACGAAATTTTTCGCTTTCGCGTGAAAATGCGCCGCGACGCCAATCATAACGGCATTGTCGCCGGTCATGGGAATTGACGGCAGGACTAGTTTAATTTTTTTCAAGTCAGTTTTTTTAATAAATTGCCGCCGCAGTTCTTCGTTCGCTGTTACGCCGCCGCCCAGGATTATTGTTTTCGCTTTGAATTTAGTTGCCGCTTTTAATGTCTTCGCGATTAAAACGTCAATTATCGCTTGCTGGATTTCTTTCGCCATTAGTGGACGAAGGCGCGACAGTTCCGTCGCTTTTCGTCTTTTCTGAAAATCATTCCAAGCGTAAAGAACAGCGGTTTTGAGTCCTGCGAAACTAAAATCAAAATCATTAGAATGAAGCATGGGACGGGGAAGGGAAATTCGTAATCCGTAATCCGTAATCCGTTTTTTGTCATGCTTCGAGAGCCTCAGCATGACAAAAAATGCGTCTTTTGTCACCCTGAGGTTCTCGAAGGGTGAACTTTGAACTTTCTCCGCGCAAGCAGAGATCGCCGGTCCGCCGGGATAACCCAGTCCGAGAATTTTCGCCGCTTTATCGAATGTTTCGCCGGCCGCGTCGTCGCACGTCTCGCCGATAAGTTTGTAATCCAAATAATTTTTGACCAAAATAAGCTGGGTGTGGCCGCCGGAGACGACGAGTCCAATCGCGGGAAATCGTATTTGCCGCGCTGGTGTTTTGTCGGATAAAAACGACAGCAAATGGCCCTCAAGATGATTAATTTTAATCAGCGGTTTTTTACACGCGAACGCGAGCGCCTTGGCGGTTTCCACGCCGACCATGAGAGAACTAATTAACCCCGGTCCTGCGCAAACAGCGATATAATCAATGTTGTCTAAGGTCATTTTTGCGTCTTTTAGCGTTTGGTTTATAATCAGTATTATTTTTTCAATATGCAGTCGGGCGGCGACTTCAGGCACAATGCCGCCGTATTGGGCGTGGATTTTTATTTGCGAAGAAACGACGTTTGAACATGCGTTAAATTCGCCGCGTTTGTTCTCGACAACCGCGGCCGCTGTTTCATCGCACGATGTCTCAATGGAGAGTATTTTCATT
>JACRNX010000016.1 GCA_016214755.1 Candidatus Falkowiibacteriota bacterium | reverse complement strand
TAACACGTTCTCTCCGCCAAGCAATTCGCGCGCTCGTTCAACGGAAACATAAAGTTTCTTTTCAAGATTGGCGTAAGCAATTTCTCACTCGGCTTGCAGTTTTTTGACGACAGACCAATCTTTCATGTCGTCCGAGTCCTTCTTTTTTTCGTATTCCAAAACTAACCGCTCTTTTAAATTTTGAAGTCGTTCGTATTCTGTTTTTATTTGCTGGCAAAGTGAGGACATAGTTAAAAATATAAAAATACAATTCTTAATGTTCAACGCTTAATGTTCAATCTCTAAATCCCGTCCAAACGTCATTGCGAGCGAAGCGAAGCAATCTCGAGACTATAGTCCACTAGGATTGCTTCGTCGTCTAACTCCTCGCAATGACGAATTGGACGCGCGGCGCGTTACGCGTTACAAGTTTATCCTGAGCCCTTCGGCTTCATCAATGGAAACAAAATCACGTCGCGAAGATTGTCTTGCCCGGTCAAAATTGTTAATAGACGGTCTACTCCCATTCCCCAGCCGGAAATCGGCGGCAGACCGTATTTCATAGCGTCAATAAATTCAAAATCAACTTCCATCGCTTCTTCATCGCCGGTTTTCCGCAATTCCGCTTGTTCTTTGAATCTCGCCTCTTGGTCAGCGGGGTCAACTAATTCTGAATACGCCTTCACCACTTCCCAGCCGTTTATGATTAATTGGAATTGGTCAACAATTTTCGGATTTTTATCGTTTCGGCGCGCCAGCGGCTGCAATTCCGCCGGGTAATGATAAAGAAAAACTGGCCCGACAATTTTCGGCCGGCTGACTTTTTTATATAAATTATCAACAAGCGTCGCTAATCCCATTTTTTCCATTCCCTCAATAAAAATTTTCTTTTCCGCCAATTCCTTTCTTAGCGCGTCCGCGTCGTGAAACGCCAGCGCGTCAATGCCGCAGTCCTTTTTCAGCAATTCGATAAAATCAACGCGCGGCCACGGCGCGGTAAAATCAATATCGCGCGCTTCACCGTCGCGGCCAACGACCTTGCGTTTCCGTTCAACGCCCAATTTGTCAAACAGATAATTAAACATTTTTTCCGTGAATTTCATGTTGTCTTTGAAATCCCAATACGCGCAATAATGTTCGAGGTGCGTGTGTTCCGGCAGATGCGATGGGTCAATCCCCTCGTTGCGGAACGCTTTGCCGATTTCAAAAATTTTCTCAAATCCGCCGGCAATCAATTCCTTAAGCGGCAGTTCGTGCGAAACGCGCAGGAACACGTCCATATCAAGTCCATTGTTATGCGTTTTATACGGCTTGGCGTGCGCGCCGGTCGCGTGATGCAGTAAAGTCGGCGTTTCCACTTCGATAAATTTATTTTTCCAATAAAATTCGCGCAGGGCTTTAATAAATTCGCTTCTGAATTTAAATCTCTCCATCGTTTCCGGATTGGCGATTAAATCAAGATAACGCTGCCGATATTTTAATTCCATGTCTTTCAGTCCGTGCCATTTCTCCGGCAGTGGTTTTAGCGCTTTGCCCAAAAAAGTCCATTTCTTGACGAGAATGGTGATTTCTCCTTTGTGCGTCTGAAAAATTTCGCCTTCCACACCGATAAAATCGCCCAAGTCAATTATTTTTAAAAACTTTTGATAATTTTCCGCGCCCAAATCATCTTCTTTCAGCGCGATCTGCGTCCGGTGAGTATTATCCGATAAATGACCGAACGCCAATTTTCCCATGTCGCGCAACATAATCAATCGGCCGGCGGTCTTTATTTTTTTACCGACAGGTGACTTAAAACATGCGTCCAACGTTTGCTTCTTGCCGAATTTCGCGGGATAAGTTTTAATGCCCGTTTCTCTGATCAAATTTAATTTTTCTTTTCTGACAATTTCTTCGTTTTGTTCTGGCATATTTATTTAAATTAAAAATATAAAATCACAATGAAAAATTAAAATTTAATACGGATTACACCCACCTGCTGGCAGGCAGGCGCGAAATTGGCGTATGCGAATTCCCATATAATATTTAATGTATAATGAATTATAAATTACCTAATTACCCAATTACTTAATTACAAGTTACACCTTATAATTCATCAAATTATCTTCAAAATTTTATACGCCATCGCGCCTTTCGGCGCGGAAACCTCCACCGTGTCGCCCGCGCTCTTGCCGAGAAACGCTTTAGCCATCGGCGATTCGTTGGAAATCATCCCAAACTGCGGGTTTGCCTCGTTGAAGCCGACAATAGTCAATTCTTTCTTATTGCCGCCGGCGTCTTCAACAATAAATTTCGTGCTCATTGAGATGATTGAACTCTTGTTTTCGCTCGCATCAGCGATTATCGCTTTTTTAAATAACCCCTCGATTTCAGCGATTCTTGATTCAATTCTGCCTTGCTGGTCTTTTGCCTCATGGTATTCCGCGTTCTCCGACAAGTCGCCCATTTCGCGCGCCTGCTCGATTTTTTCGATAATGTCCGGCCGGCGCACTTCTTTTAATTCCTTTAATTCCTTTTCCAACTTTTCCTTGCCATCTTTCGTCAAGATGATTGGGTTTGACATAATGTTTGAAAAAATTTCAAATTGTTAAAATATTGATTAGATTAAAGATGAAAGATAAAATATAATAAACTCAATTAAAAGAGTTGATTAAATTATATCATCTGTGCGATTTCAACGCAATGTCTGTATTATCCAATAATGACTTTTGTGTAGAGACGCGATTAATTGCGTTTCTACTTTCTGAAATACCAATTCAAAAAATCAAACGCGATGTCCTGCGCGATAGCGCTGCCCTCGCCGCCTTCCTCGACTAAAACAGTGATGACGATTTCCGGCTCGTTGTACGGCGCGAAGGCGGTAAACCAGGCGTGCGGCGATTTTCCCTCCGACCATTCGGCGGTGCCAGTTTTCGCGGCCGCCGCGACTGGCAAGGACCTCAATTTTTTCGCGCTGCCGCTGGTAACCGTTTGCCGCAATCCTTGACGCACGATGTTTATATTTTCTTGGCTGACAATATCTTTACGCAAAATTTCTTTTTCAACTTGCACTAGTTTGTTCTGAGTTTGGTCAAAATATCTTTCAACAATCTGCGGCTGATATAAAACGCCGCCATTAGCAAAAGCGGCCGTGTAATTCGCCACTTGAAGCGGCGTAACCAAGAGATCACCCTGCCCGATCGCCAAATGATAAGTGTCGCCAATGTACCAATCTTCATGTTTCTTTTTATATTTCCATTCCGGCGTCGGGAGAAAACCGGTTTTTTCATTATTCAGCCGGATTCCGGACAGCGCGTTCAGCCCGAATTTTTCCGCATATTCTTTAATTTTATACACGCCTAAACCTTTAAAATCACCATAACCACCACCAATAATATAAAAAAATGTATTGACTGATTCGGATAGAGCTTTGCGAACGTCAGTTATTCCATGCCCGCCCGCTTTCCAATCAGGGAAGAACCAATCACTGATTTTTATTCCGCCGACGCTATTAAAAGATGTATATTCTTTGATGATTTTTTCCTCCAAGGCGGCGGCGGCAATAATCGGCTTGATGGTTGAGCCAGATGGATATTCACCGCTCACCGTTCGATTAAATAATTGCTGACCCGCGCCTGAAATCAATCGGCTGAAATCTTCTTCAGAAATGCCCTTGGCGAACAAATTATTATCATACGACGGTAAACTGATAAGCGCGCGTATTTTACCGTTCCTCGGATCTTCCACGATAATCGCTACTTTTTTCTTATTCGCCATCGCGAGGTGATATTTGGCAATTGATTCCAACTTTTTTTGTTGGTTCAAATCAATGCTTAAAAATAAATTGTCGCCCTTCTTCATCTCTTCTTTGGCGATAATTTTTTTCGCCCGGCCGGTTGGATCTACCTCGATCCGTTCTTTGCCATATTCTCCGCGCAATTCTTTTTCATAGCTGTTTTCAACGCCTGTTTTTCCAAGAAAATCGTTTATAAGATAACCTTGTTCGCGCAGTTTTAAGTATTCGTTTTCATTTATTCTTCCCTCGTAACCTAAGATATGCGACAAACTAAAAACAGTTTGTCCGCCATATTGATTCAAATATTCTCGCCGCGCCGATACCTCAACTGAAACGCCGGGAAAAGCGGCGCTATTAATTCGAAGCAGCAACGCTTGCTCATAATTTAAATTATCAGACAACAGAACCCTTTCAAAATATTCTTTTTTATTCTGTTTTATCGCGAAAACTTTCTCCAACGCGACGGCGATATTTCCCTCGCCGAGCGATTTGTTCAATAACGTTTTTGCCTCTGTCAATTTTTCTTTATCCGCGGATAACTCGGCTGGTGTTAAATAGACGGAAAAATTTGGAACGTTTTTGACAAGAGGAACTCCGTTAAAATCATAAACAATGCCGCGCGGCGACGGAATGTTAAAAACGCGAATGCGGTTTCTCTCCGCCAGCGCCAAGTAGGCGCTTCCGCGAACAACCTGCAAAAAAAATGAAACGAAAAAAATAAGAATGATTCCCGAATAAATGGCGAAAAAGAAAAAACTTAACTGCCTGGCGCTTAAATTTTTGCCTAAATAATTTTTACCGGTCCGCGTCATCTCCTCCTCGCTAAAATTGAGATATGACGACTCCAGCCATTCATCGCCGCTTCGTTCTTCCAATTCAAAAAGCGATTTCTTGGTGTCTCCGCCGAGAAAAATATTTTTTTTATTGTTCTCTTTTCTTCTAAACAAACTCTTAAACATGCACCTATGTTATTTCTATTTTCTAGATTCTACTTCCTAACCGTATCAACGAACACTGCCTTAAAACGTTTGCTGGTCGCGTGAAAAATTATAAACAGAGCGGTGACAAACAATAGGTTCAAAACAAAATATAACGCCAGCCCATCGAGCTCGATCGCGAGCATCCGTCCGATTTGCGCCATATCTTTATTAGTAAAAAAATACAACAATGACTTGCTGGCGAGCGCGAAGATTTTTAAAAGCGCCAGTCCGATTCCGCTGATCACGATCATCGAGTAATATGATTTATTAGTAAACAGTTTCTCGAAAATTTCTTTTAACAGAAAAATTACGAATAAAAAAATCGCCGTTATCACGCCAAACGGCAAGGCGGAATATAGATCTAAAATCGGTGTTAAAGCAAAAACATAAAATATAGCAAACGGAAAACTATAAGCCAGCGAACAAAAAACTATGACAATAAAAATTATTTTCAATTCGTTCAACGGGTCGGGCAGAGCAGGAATGACCGCCAACTGTAAAATGAGAAGCGCAAGTAAAATCAGAAAATGCTTCATGAATTTAATTATTGTCTTCATGTGTTTTAATCACCGTCACCAAACTTTGCTTTTCAAAGCTAATCGTCGAATCAATAGTAATCTCTTGAAAAAGTTCTTCTGGCGCTTTTTTGACATTTTTGACAAGCCCGACAGTAAGCCCGCGCGGCAATTTTTTCTCGAGTCCGGAAGTAATGATCAGATCGTCTTCTTTGATAACTTCCGCGGCTGGTATTAAGCGCATTTTCATCCCTAGGCCATATTCGCCTTCAACTAAACCAATTGTTTTAATACTGTTTAAAACAGTAACCGCGATTTTTGACAAATCATCATTGAGAAGTAACGCAATTGAATTTTTTTTATTAACTTTAAAAATCTTTCCAATTAAAATCCCTTCACCCACGATAACCGGCTGGCCGATTTCAATCCCCTCTTTTTCCCCTTTATCGAGAATTAGCGCGTTTAAAGCAGAATCGCCGCTTTTGCCAATAACAGCAGCGATTTCAATTTCGTATTTTTTGCTTTTATTATATTTTAATTGCTTCTGAAGAAACTCGTTTTCCTCTTCAACCAACTTGCATCGCGCTTGCTCGGAAATCACCGTCGAAAGCTGATCTTTTAATATTTTATTTTCAGCCGCTAATTCCTGCCTGTTTTGCCAGTTAAAATAACTTTCGCTGATCGCGACGGACGCGCTGTTCATTGTTCGCAAGATGGGATTAGTTAAAACGATGATAATGTTCTCGAAAAAAATTGTTACTCTTAAATAATGCAAAAAAAACAGCAGAAAAATAATTACTACTGTCCAAATCGTAATTTTTATTGTTCTCCCCAAAAACAACATATAAGCTTCTTAGCTTTTTAGGCAATTAAGACGATTTAGTTTGTTAGCAATTAACTGCTCCTCTCATACTCTGTCTTAATTGGCTAATAAGCCACAACCTAAAAAGCTAAGAAGCTAACTCGTCTATCTCACCGAATTACTTTTTCTTCATTGGCCGAAGGCAAAGTGATTCGTTCGAGCAATGTCCTGTCTTCGAGCAATAAACTAATGCCGCGTATCGTGCAAGTCATTGGATCATCGGCGACGCGAACGGGAATCGCCGTCTCTTGGGAAACCGCCTTATCAATTCCCCGGAGCAACGCGCCGCCTCCGCATAACACTATGCCTCGTTCGTAAATATCGGCGACCAATTCAGGCGGCGTTAATTCCAACACGCTTTTTATCGCGTCAATGATTGTCGCGATTGAATTCGCCAGTGATTCTCGCACTTGATAATCGTTGATAATGATTTCGCGCGGCAAGCCGGATATAAGATCGCGGCCGCGCATCTCGATTTCGCGCGTTTCGCCGAACTCGTGGGCCGAACCAATTTGTTTTTTAATCTCTTCCGCGATTTTTTCCCCGATTAGCAAATTAAATCTGTCACGGGCGTATTGAATAATATTTTTGTTCAAGTCCTCGCCCGCCAGTTTCAATGATTTTGATATTACCACGCCGTGCAAAGAAATAACCGCGATCTCGGTTTTGCCGCCGCCCAAGTTAATGATCATGCAGCCGGACGCGTCTTGCACCGGCAGGCGCGCGCCAATGGCCGCCGCCATTATTTCCTCGATTAAATAAACCTTGCCGGCGCCCGCGCCGAGCGCGGCATCTTCAACCGCCTTTTTTTCCACTTCCGTGATATCAAGCGGAATGCCAATAACCACTTTCGGTCTGATGACGAAATTTAAATTATCGGCGAATATCTTGTCAAAAAAATACTTCAGCATCTTTTCCGTGACCTCGAAATCAGAAATAACGCCCCTGACCAAAGGATAAGCCAAGGTAATGTAATTCGGATTCTTGCCGACCATTTTGCGGCCGTCTTCGCCAACGGCGATTATTTGGTCAAGCCGATTATTGATGGCGACGATGGACGGTTCGCGAATCACAATCCCCTTATCTTGAATGCAAACTAAAGTATTGGCCGTTCCAAGGTCAATACCGATGTTCTTCGAGAATTTACTGAAAAACGATTTAAACATATAGAAACAGAAAGTAGAATCTAGAATTTAGAATCTAGAATTTAGAATCTAGAATCTAGAATTTCTACTTTCTACTTTCTATTTTCTACTTTCTACTTTCTATTTTCTAGATTCTTTTTCAAAATTTCATCAATTTTCATTAATTTCGCTTTTTCTTTTCCGCCACGCTTCTTAACTTCCGCCATTCCATCGCTAAACGTTCGTTCGCTGATTATCACTCGTTCGGGAATGCCCAAGAGATCGCTGTCTTTGAGTTTTTCACCCGGACTCGCGTCCCTGTCATCGTATAAAACCTCAATTCCGTTTTCTGACAAGACATTATACAGTGATTCGCATTGCTTTTTGATTTTATCGTCTTTTCCCAAAAAGAGCAAATGGACGGAAAACGGAGCTATTGCCGTTGGCCAAATTATGCCGGCCTCGTCATAATGAATTTCCACTATCGCGCCCATGATTCGGCTCGGGCCAATGCCATAACAGCCCATCACCGCGAATTTTTTCTTGCCGTTTTTATCCAAGAAACTTAAATCAAATGGCTCGGAAAATTTTGTTTTCAGTTTAAATATATTTCCGACTTCAATCGCTTTTCCTTCAAGCATCTTGGCGCCGCATCGCGGACATTTGTCGCCGGCTTTGTATTCGGAAATTTCTTTATTTTGTCCGTAAAAACATTTTTCGCAATAAAAAATCAAGTCCTCGCCGTTTTCAGTCAGCACTTGAAACTCATGCGAGTATTTGGAGAATGTTCCGCCCGAGGCCTCGGCCACGATGGCGTTTAAATCCATTCGCTGGAAAATTTTCAAATACGCGGCTTTGACTTTTTCGTAATATGAATCTAAATCCGCTTCATCCGCGTGAAAACTGTAAAGGTCCTTCATGGAAAATTCCCGGCCGCGCAGGAGTCCTGATTTCGCCCGCGGTTCGTTTCTGAATTTATCCTGAATCTGATAAACCGCGACCGGCAAGTCCTTGTACGAGTTGACCATTTTTTTTACCAACGGGGTAACGATTTCTTCATGGGTCGAGCCAAGCGCGTATTCTTTGTCGCCAGCTCCTTCCAGTTTGAATAAAACGTCAATCGCGTCCCAGCGGCCCGTCTTTATCCAGTTTTCTTTTGGCGTTAATGCCGGCATCAAAATTTCCTGTCCGTCGACTGCGTTCATCTCTTCTCGAATGATATTCTGGATTTTACGCAGGACAATCAGTCCTAACGGCAGATAAGTGTAAACGCCGGCCATTAGTTTGTCAACAAAACCGGCTTTAATTAGCAGTTTCGCGTTCAAACTGACTTCGTCTTTGGAAACGGACTTTGATGTTTTGGCAAAAAGTTGCGATTGCTTCATATAATTATAAAAATATAAAAGTATAAAAATATAAAAATAAATTAATGAAGGAGTAGGTCGTAAGTTATTAGATTTTATTTCTTATATTTTTATATTCTTGTATTTTTATTTTTTTATTTTCTCTGACAGACGCCAACGGCGATAACGATTAAACTTCCGACAATGATAATCGCGATTATGCTCCACCATTTTAACAAATTCACGCTTTGCAGAATAAGCGACGCGATAATCATGACGCTGACGACAATCGCCCGCCACGTCGCCGCTTGAATATTGTAATGCGCGGGTTCCTCTGGCTTTGATATCGAACGGACGATGAAAATTATTATCGAAAACGTCCCCAGCAGCGCGAACAGCAAAGTAGCGTAAAAAAATAAAACCGCGAACCAGCCGGCGTTCGGCGGAATAAAAAAAATCACGAAAAACCACGCCAGCCAGCAAAGCGCGGTGCAAAATCCGAACAGGATTAGATATTTAGCGACATTCATAATTAAAAAAACTACCGTTGCGAAACGACACCAACATTACTATACCGCTCTTGGAAATAATCCCCTGCGCCCAAGAAAGCGCCGCTAAAATTTATATTGCCGACAGACACAAAGTAACCATTAGACGAAAGGGCACGAGACCAATCATTCAAGTCATCAGAGTTCTTCACTTTTTCGTATTCCAAAACTAACCGCTCTTTCAGCGCTTGAA
This sequence comes from Candidatus Falkowiibacteriota bacterium, assembly GCA_016214755.1. Classification (GTDB taxonomy): domain Bacteria; phylum Patescibacteriota; class Patescibacteriia; order UBA11705; family JABHMO01; genus JACRNX01. The sequence goes on along the minus strand of JACRNX010000016.1, from coordinate 11,092 downwards.
GTTGCTCGTATTCTGTTTTTATTTGCTCGCAAAGTGAGGACATAGTTAAAAATATAAAAATACAATTCTTAATGTTCAACGCTTAATGTTCAATCTCTAAATCCCGTCCAAACGTCATTACGAGGAGCACAGCAAGTCGTCATTGCGAGGAGTTAGACGACGAAGCAATCCCAATGACTATAGTCTCGAGATTGCGGAGTTTATCCCGAGCTTGCCGAGGGATCGTCGGGACTCCTCGCAATGACGAATTGGACGCGCGGCGCGCTACGCGTTACAAGTTTATCCTGAGCCCTTCAGCTTCGTTCAGGATAAACTCCGTCGAAGGATTGCGCGTTCCTTCTTTCTTTGTCCTCATCTGTACATCTGTAATAATCCGTACATCTTGTATTATCCGTATATCCGAACATAATCCGTAATCCGTATTATTGAAATAATATCACAGCGCCGACGAATCAGCAACCGCTTTTAATGTCGTTTTTATCTTCAAAACCGCGGCCGCGCCGAATTTTTCATTTATTCGTTCGATAAATTTGTTCTTTTTCAAGGCGATTTCTTGGGCGATAATGCTATTTTGGCATTCGATTTTTAGCAAACCATTTTTAACGGAAATCGCCTTCGCCTGCCGGCCGCCGCATTTGCCCCAAAATTCATTGATCAACTCGTTGGCGAATTCAACAATAAGCGCCTTTTGCACTTGCTTGGCGATATTCGTTCCTGCCATTAAATTTTTCATTATTGAACCAAGTTGTTCGGCCATAAATTAGTTAGGTAGTAGGTGGTAGTGAGTAGTTAGTAGTTAACCAAGACAGATCAGATGCAGGTAATTAATTTACAATCTAAAATCTACCACCTACCCACTACCACCTACAACCTAATCACTTCCGCCTAACCTAATTTTTTTGTATTCGCAAATTCCGCGGAACTCGCAATACCGGCAGATGAACTCGGCCGGCGTTGGCGCGAATTCGTTATTTTCGATTTTTTTAACATTTTGGACAAACCGCTCTTTCAAACTTTTTTTGTCCGCTTCCTCGCCGATAAACGGAATTTTCACGCCCGCATCCAGATAATAATAAAATAAACGATTTAAATTCAAACGCAATAATTCCTCAACCGCGATTTGATACAATAATAATTGGCGTTTGTCCTCGGCGGCCAAATTATCGCCTTTGGCCTCGCCGGTTTTGTAATCAATAATTTCGACTTGCCTGTTTTCGAGTTCGTCAATGCGGTCAATGCGGCCGGCGAACGTGTAATCGCCGATTTTCAAATTAAACGGATGCTCGATAAATTTAACGTTTGGTTTTTCATTTTCGAATTGCTGATGAAATTTTTTCAGCGATTCTTTGCCTTTTTGATAAAACATCTGTTTTTGCTTTTCACTTTCATACCAATCAGGAATCCACGACTGCTCGTAAATCGCGAATAAGCGTTCGAGCTCTGGAACTTTTTTCTCCTGTCCGCTTGTTTTTCCAAACAAACCGAGCTGCGCGCCCGCCTCTTCATTATACAAATTCACGAATCGGCGCAATGTCTCGTGCATTGAATTTCCAAAACTGAAATGAAAATTTCCCGCAATGGGAATGTGCAGAATGTGAGCGAATTTATAGCGCAAGGGGCAGGATTCATACATTTGCATTTGTGAAAAACTGAATCTCCGCGGCGCCGCGTATTTGGTGTCACCCTGAGGCTCTCGAAGGGTGACCCAAGGTAATTTAAATGAAGATTCCCGCGATGAAAGAGAATCAATTTTATTTACCGCGATTGACGGACTAATTAACGTTTTATTTGTCATCTCCAACGCCGATACTACTTCCGATTCTTTTATCTCAAACCCAAGTTCGAACAAAAAACATGATGGTTTTCTCTTGCGGCTGCCGCCGTAATCATCGGCGAATGAGAAAAACAAACCCTTTTTCGCCCGCGTCATCGCCACGTAAAACAAACGCCTCTCCTCCTCCAAATGAAAATCGCCTGCTGACAAATTTTCGCTGACGAGCGCGTCCGGAATTTCTATCGCTTCCTTTCGTTCGTCGGTTGGAAATTTTCTATCAACCAAGTTAGGGATAAAAACATAATTGAATTCCAGCCCTTTGGCTCCGTGTATCGTCATGATTCTGACCATGTCTGGTCCGACATTTTCATCAAACGCGAGTTTGCCGCTTTCGCCCGCTTCCTGCTCCATTCGCGCCAGCTCAAGAAAATCAGCGACTTTCGACGCTGGGTTCGCGGCCTCGAATTTTTGAATTTTTTTAAAAAATTGCTGGAGATAATTTAAATTCTCTTGGACAATTTTTTCATCTTTTGACTTAAGCTGTTCCAAATAACCGGATTGATGCAAAAAACTTAAAAGCACTTCAGAGGCCTTCTTTTCTTTCGCCAGCCGAGAATCATGTTCGATCTGACAAATGATTTGATTGATTCTTTTTAATGTTTCCGCGCTGATTCCAACAATGGTTGCCGCTTCTCTCATCGCCTCGTACAATGAAATCGTCTGCTTCTTCGCCTGATAAGTGATTTTATTAATGTCAACTTGCTCGATTCCCCAAAAATCAAAATTCAAAACGCGGAAAACAGCCGCTGGTTCGTGATAATCATCTAAAAGTTTCAGATAATTCAGCAAATCAAGGACAATCGGCTTATTGTACAAGCCGCGCCAGGCGCAGAATTGGTACGGCACGCCCGCTTGCTCTAAAAAATTGATGAACAAATTCGCGCTGTCATTGGCGCGGACGAGGATGGCAAATTCTGACCATTCCGCTTGTTGCGCGGCGCGCAATTCCAAAATTTTCCGCAAGACGGCCCGCGCCTCGTCTTCCGCGGTTCTCTCGTGGAAACAGACAATCTCCGCTGCGCCGTCAACGCGGGAAACGAGTTTTTTGTCAATCCCCAATTTCGCCTCCAGCCGATAAGGATTATTTTGAATAATGAATTTATACGCTAAATCCAAAATCTCTTGCCGCGATCGGTAGTTTTCAGTCAAAACGATTTCTTTGGCGCTGGCAAAATCCTCTTTGAATTGCATGATATTGCTGATGGACGCGCCGCGGAACTTATAGATCGACTGGTCATCGTCGCCGACAACGGTTAAATTATTTTTTGGCGCGGCCAGCAATTTAATCAGCGCGTACTGCGCGGAGTTCGTGTCTTGAAATTCATCAATTAAAATATATTTAAACTGCTGGCGATATTTTGCCAGAATCAGCGGCCGTTCGCGGAACAAGCGCGCAGTCCAGTTTATCAAGCCGCCGAAATCCAAAAAATTATTTTCTAATAAAATTTGCTGATAAACATGATACGCGTTGGCGATTTCCCCTATCCTTAAAATCTCTGACTTAAAAAGTTCTTTTTTTTCTGATTCAGAAATTCCGTCTAAATCCAATTTTTTGACAAAATCAGCGGCGTCATTGTTCAACTTTAAATTTTCCGCATAGCGCGAATAGTCGGCCGCGGAAATTTCTTCATCCTGACAACGAGAAAAATGCTTTAACAGCGCGTGAATGAATTTCGTCGGATTGCCGAGCGGACGGTAATAATCCAAATTGAAACGGTCTAAATTTTTCCGGACGAGAAGCCAGCTCTCGGTTTCATCAAGCAAGCGATAATTATCGCCAAGCCCGATGTCAAGTCCGTGCTTTCTTAATATCTTGTCGCAAAACGCGTGAAAAGTGGAAATCCATAAATCCGTGTAGCCCAAGGGCAACGCGTCAAGCACGCGCGATTCCATTTCCTCGGCCGCTTTTTCCGTGAAAGTCATGGCCAAAATTTCATCGGTGCCGAGCTTTTTCACGGACATCAACGAGATAAATCTGTTCGTTATAACGCGCGTTTTTCCCGTGCCCGCGCCAGCGACGATAAGCAATGGCCCCTCGTCGTGCTCAATCGCCCTTTTTTGCGCTGAATTAAATTCAAAAACCTCGTTCATACACGGCTATTTTAGCATGTGGAAACAAAATATCCAATGTTCAGTATTTCTTATTTATTCACAGCCATGCGTTTGACATTCTTTTTATATTTTGATATAATTTGCTTGCCATTTTGGGCAAAATGGCGATTCTTCGTAAAATTGCTCAATAACAAGAAGGGGGCAAACATGGCGACAGTGCCGAGCCAAGGACGGTTCTGCGAAAAAAGAACAAACGGCAGAAAATGCGGCGCGCTAATGCATGAAAGGGCCACTCTGTGGCAATGCAATACCTGCGGTAATATCATCTCAAAATCATCGGATGAAATCACTCGTTCGCTGATGCTGTTGCGGCGAGACGACGAAAACTATCATGCTCGAGGCACGTCTCGAAATCAATATGATGTCGAAAGGCCAGATCTTTATCCCTGCGCCATCGCCCTGCCTTAATTGCTTCGCCCTCTTTCCCGCCATAACCAAAACGTGACTGCATCAGTCACGTTTTTAAGTTTGCCATACATCGGGAACGTTTAACATCTCCCCCTTAACAAAGGGGAGAAAGAGAGGGGGTGTTTACAACACTGATTTTATTTTCTTTATCGCCTCGGGAAACAGCGGCACAAAAATATCGCTGATTTTCAGCAGAACCACAGTTATAGTTGATTTCGACATTTGCCAAACAAGCCAATCGCTTACTGGGAACTTAATCAAAAAATACAAAACAATGGAAGCGACGAAAATTCCTTCGACTAAACCCAAAATAAGTCCAAGCAAACGGTCAAAAGAAGAAATAAATGGCAAAACAGTTATAATTTGAAAAACCTTGCCAATGAGCCAAAAGAGCAAGCTGACTGCTTTGACCGCCAAACCAAATATGACGACAAAGGCAATCACGTTTGCGAAATTCGAGCCGCCGATCCAGGCTGCCGCTTCTCCATAAAATCGGCTAGCGACTAGAACCGCGACGATAATGCCGATTATTGAACCAAGGGACTGAATAAATCCTTTGCGTAACCCGAGCAAAGCGATGATCAAAATAAACGCGAGAATGATGTAGTCGAAAATGACCATAATAGAAAAGGTGCTACAAATTACAAATCACTACAAATGTTACAAATAAATGCTCTCTTTTTGCGTCTTTTTTGTTTACTACGTTGCGCGTAGCGCGCTCCTTCTGCCTCTCATTCGTGCAAATCTGTAATCCGTACATCCGTACATAATCCGTAATCCGTATTATTATATCACAAAAATAAATCGAGCAAAAGCGTTTGCTCGATTGTTGATTAACTTTGCGGAGCACAATTCCGAATCGCACGCGCAATTCGCCGCTTCGCTCTGTGTATAATGGCCGGAGAGAGAAATCCAATAGACGACTTTCCTCCCCGAAGCGGTTCATTTTTTACTTCGCAAATCAGCCAGCCGGGATGGGTTTTAATCGCCGCCAGCAACATCACTTTCATGTACGAAATTGCAATTTCATCGAGAATGACGCGTTTTGCTTGCCACAAATCACGCTGAAATGCGTTTATTTCATCTACCGACGATTTAAACGCCTGACTGCCGCCGTAACCCTTACAATTCTCATGAGCAACTATTACTATCCTTTCTATAAATCGACGTTGGACGACTGCTTTAATATCTTCGATGAAAGGCCCTCGTTTATCATTGTCGCAAATCATTTTTTGAATTGCGGGGAATCTTATCGAGGTGACAATGCTTATGTCTTTCTTTTCGAAATAATCATCCAAAGCGATTTCAATCGCCGATTCATTACAACACAAAAGTAATTCTGGTCCCCGCATTGTTTGCCTTCCTCTCTATTTTGTGAAACGAAGAACACTTATTCAACTATTTGTATTGAATAATTCTTTCGCGTTTTTGTCTGTTATCTCCACCACTTCTTCAAAAGTCGCGCCAATAACCTCCGCCGCTTTCCGCGCCACGAACTCGACGAACATTGGCTCGTTTCGCTGGCCGCGTTTTGGCGCCGGCGTCAAGTACGGGCAATCGGTTTCCAATAAAATTCTTTCCATCGGCGTTTGACGCAAAACCTCTTCAACGCGGCCGGTTTTGTCAAAAGTTAAAACGCCGTTAAAGCCAATGTAAAATCCCAATTCAAGAAATTTTTTGACTAAATTCGGCGCGCCGATGTAGCAATGCATCACGCCTTTATTTTTGACGGAATGCTTCTTCAAAATCGCCAAGATTTCTTCATACGCACCGTCCATATTTTCTTTCGCGCCGCGGCAATGGACAATGAGCGGCAAAATTAACGCGTTCGCGAGTTCAGTGTGTTTAATAAAAACCTGCTTTTGCTTTTCAATAATTTCATGGTGCCGGCTTTCGTCCGACAAGCGATAGTAATCTAATCCGGACTCGCCTATCGCCACCACCTTGTCGTTCTCGCCAAGTTTTCGATACGCTTCAAAATCAAATTCCTCTTTTCGCGATTTGAAATTAACGCCTTCTTCGTTTATTTCAAAATCCTCCAAATGAATCGGGTGCAGGCCGATCGCCGCGTAAACGTTTCGTTCATGATTCCGCGCCATTTCAAGCGCGCGCTTGCTGGTTGAAAACTGCGCGCCGACATTAATCATCGCGACTCCGCGTTCAAGCGCGCGCTTAATGACTTGGTCCGCATCGTCTTTAAATGCGTTAAAATTGACGTGGGCGTGCGTATCAAACATAAATTAATGAGGTGGTAGGTTGTAGTGAGTAGGTTGTAGAATTTTAGAGCTTTATAACCGTAAAGCTTTACAGCTTTATAGCTTTATGGCCGACAAGCAGGCGTAATCCGTATTTATTATACTAAACCTCCTCCTTTTGTCCACAACCAACTATTGACATAAAAATAAACAACGCGCATAATTAAAGCGCGTTTTCAAATTGCCAAGCGCCAATGGTGGAAATTGTCCTTGTCCAGCATAGGACAAACTACCGCGCCGATAAAGGCAACAAGCGTGAAGCAAAAAGAAAACGCGGGCACAGGTGAGGGCGCAAGGAGGAGGGAGGATCAAGGCCTTCAACTGACAAAGCCAAAAAAAAACAAGGGGAAATTTCCCCGCCAGGGTGGCAACGCCCCCGGCAAACTGGCACCGCGCCGTAATTCAAGTGCGAAAAAAGCACAAACCCAGTACTTTTCGCATATGAATTACAAATGGCCGGTGCATTTTTTTAAATACGGATTACGCCTGCTTGCCGGCCATAAAGCTGTAAAGCTTTACGGCTATAAGCTCTAAAATTTTACAACCTACCCACTACAACCTGCAACAAAAATATGCGGTCAAAAAGGAATAAAACAATCTTTGTCACGAAAACGGACTATAAAAAATATCCGTTATTTAAATTTAAAACCGCAAACGAGACAGAAGACAGCCAATCGTTCGACAAAATTTATTTTGACGACGCGCTGGACGCTTTGCCGCGCATCCTCACTTGTTCCGTTGACTTGATTTTAACCGACCCACCATACACCATTCGAAAAAACTTTGGCCGCGGTACAATTTCTAAATCTGACAGACAATATCAAAAATGGTGCGAGCAGTGGATTATCCAATGCGCGAGAATTTTGAAAACAACCGGCTCGATCTATATCTGCATAAACTGGGAGGCGTCGTCTGTCGTCCAATCAATTCTGAAAAAATATTTTATAATCCGCAACCGCATTACTTGGAAGCGCGAGAAAGGCCGCGGGGCGAAAAAAAACTGGAAGAATAACATGGAAGATATTTGGTTCGCGACAAAATCAAACGCCTACACGTTTAACGTTAATGCCGTCAAAATCAAAAAAGCAGTCATCGCTCCTTATGTTGACAAAAACGGCAAACCTAAAGATTGGAAAAAAATTGACGGCAGAAAAATTCGTTACACCCACCCGTCAAATATCTGGACTGACTTGACCGTCCCTTTCTGGTCAATGCCTGAAAACACCGAGCATCCAACGCAAAAGCCGGAAAAACTTTTTGAACGAATCATTTTGGCGAGCTCAAACAAAGGAGACGTCGTTCTCGACCCTTTTCTCGGCTCCGGTACGACCGCGGTTGTCGCAAAAAAACTCGGTCGAAAATTTATTGGATTTGAAATTGAAAAAAAATATTACATTCTCGCGAAGAAACGGCTATCTCTTTTAGGTTATCGCGGCGAGTAGGGAACGCATATATGCGTTCCCTACTTCTCTTGCATCCAATGTTTTTAACAATTCAGATTGACTTTCATATTTCTCTGATGTAAAATTTTAGCGAAAGGAGAAAATATGAAACTGCTCATCGCCACGCACAATCCCGCGAAATCAGCTGAATTTAAAAAGCTGATGGCAGGCTGGCCGTTCCAAATCGTCGGCTTGACGGATTTGGGAATTAAAAACGACGTTGAAGAAAACGGCGAAACATTCGAGGAAAACGCGTTGCTTAAAGCGGATTATTTTCATAAACTGACCGAACTGGCAACGCTCGCTGATGACGGCGGGATGGAAATTGACGCCTTGAACGGCGAACCAGGCGTGAAAAGCCGGCGCTGGCGCGGTTACAAAATGTCTGACCAAGAAATGGTTGATTACACGCTGGAACGTTTGCGCGGCGTCCAACCTGAAAAACGAACCGCGCGCATGAAAGTTGTTCTTTGTTTAAAAATGTTGAACCAAAAACCGCTATTCGCTAAAGCGGCAATCGAGGGCGTGATAACGGAAAAACAAGAGAGTCCGATTACCGAGGGCTACCCGTTCCGTTCGATTTTGTTCATTTCAAAATTAAACAAGATGTTCGCTGATTTAACGGACGAAGAGCACGCGAAGTACAGTCAAAGAGCGGACGCGTTACGCAAACTGAAACGCCAACTCGGACGAAGGAGGTAAAAATGGACGAGAAGGCAATGGAGAGAGACGAACGGATTACTCGTGTTTTGATAAAAATCAGCAACTGGTGGGAACGGCAGAAATCAAGAATCAGCAATTTTATTTTTATTGGGATCATGGACAGAGAAAATCCGCTAGCCGTGGCTGAACGCGTCAGCGCAGAAGTAAAAAATTGGAATGAAAAGTACGCTGGCCATTGTGAAATATGCGGCCATGATACACTGCGGACTCTATATTGGCTAGATGATCCGCGACGAGGACTCAAATGTTTTGAGTGCTCTCGCTGTCATCATAAACAAGCGACAGAAAACAACAAACTCGCTTTCATTGAACTTTGGAAGAAGCGCATTATCGTGAAAATTGAAGGCCGGCCGCGATACATGCTGATTTCTAATGCAGAAATGATTTGGCTAACATTCGCGGGAATCGTCATCTTCCTTTTCTTGTTGTATCTATTTCCCACGCGGTTCATTGTTCCCAAATAATAATCAACGCGAAAGAGGCTGCACCGCCTCTTTTTTCTTTTTACGTCGTCCTCGCTCTGCTTTTCACGAAGCCAAGATTACCTCTCCCCTTAGATCTTTCTCTCCCCTTAGAATAAGGGGAGACGGAGGGGTTATTTCTGGAGGGGTTATTCTCGCAGGAACAAAAATTTTTGTTCCTTACTTTAACGCCTTGGCAATTCTTTTGAATTTGCAAGGAACGCAAATCGCGATCCGCTTGTTTTTCGCGGAAAAAATTTTCATCGTAGCTATGGCTACGACTCAAATTTTTTCACGCTCCAAAACTTCGCCGCTCATCGATTTTTTCTTATTTCTTAGTGCGTTTTCATAATGTGATGTCCATAGGCGTTCCCTACTCTAAATTGTCATTCTGAGCAATGTCAGGCTGAGCTTGTCGAAGCCTTGCCGAAGCATTGTTTCAGAATCTATTTTATTTGCGTTCATTATTGCCCAATCATCTTTTCAATATTCTCCTTTATCTCTTTCACTTCCTCGTATTTTTTCTGCGCGCCTTCGATTGTTTCTTTCGTCTTTTGATATTTACCCTGCAAATCCTCGACTGACTTCTGCGTTTCGGTAATCAGCGACTCGCCCTGTTCGATACTTTTTTTTACCTCGTCTTTCCCTTGCGGCAAGAGTCCTTCCACCTGCCCTTTCTTCTTAAAATAATCTTCGACGACGACATCTTTAATGTTAATGACAAAATAATAAATAATAAAAACCGCCAGCGCAATGATAATAAATATCAGCCAGCAGCAAAACTTGTTTATTCTTTTTTTTCTGTCATCCCGAGCGGCGCGCAGCGGAGTCGAGGGATCTTCTTCTTGATTTTTTTCAATCCCTTCGCCTGCTACCTCCCCTCTCTGCTCTTCAAGATATTCTCGATTCATTCGCGCGTATTCCATTTCCTGTTTCTCGCGGTTGCTGTGTTTGAACGACATATATTAAAAATAATTCCTAAATTCTAAACAAATCCTAAATTCGAAGTCCTAAACAAATTCCAAAAACTACTTAAAGTTTAAATATTAAAAAATTGAAGTTTGTTTAGAATTTAGATATTAGATATTAGGATTTTTTCTAAAAAACTAGATAACTGACACCTATCATTTTTTCATACTAATCTCATACAATATTTCCTCCGCTTTTCGCAAACTGTTTTTCGCCTGGTCGAATTTCGTCCGCAAATAGCCGGTCAAATTATTTTGCATCAGAGCGTGAATAACCTCGTCAACGGCCTGGCCCGCCTTTTTGACTTCATCAAACTTTTTTTGCGTCGCCAAAATAATCATCAGACGGACCAATTCGCCGGTTAAATCAGACAAACCGCCGAGGTATTCATCTAATTCGACGTAAAACTCTTTGACGCCGCCTATCTTTTTCCCGTCGCAAAAATCGAAAAACAATTTTGCTTCGACAAACTCTTCGATCCCCGCTTTCCACGCGCCTTCATTGCGCAATTTTCCGTTCTGGCCGTATTTTTTATCCAATTCGACGAGCAACTCCCGCGCCGCGGTTAATTTTTCCCGCGCTTCTTTAACGTTATCTCGCTGAAGCGCGAAGATTACCTGCTTTGATAAATGCTGGGCGTCAGAACTGGCGCCGATAATTTTTCTGCGCGCGACGTCCAACTCTCCCTGTTCTTGAAAAATCATTTTCCAAAATTTTGCGTCTAACATAAATTTAGAATTTAGAATCTAGAAAGTAGAATGTAGAAGTATGTTAGAGGATACTTTTAAAATTTTAGATTCTAAATTCTGTTTTCTAATTACTCAATTACCAAATTACTTAATTACGAGTTACAAGTTACAGATTACATTTTTATTTAAGGTATTGCTG
>JACRNX010000014.1 GCA_016214755.1 Candidatus Falkowiibacteriota bacterium | reverse complement strand
TGATATTGTATGTCATAAGTGGCATTATGCGTTGTTCGCTTCATACCATCTCATCTTAACACATGCTCGCTTCGCTCGCAAAGGTGTCGCATTCATCTCCCGCTTTGAAAAGCGGGAGTATTCTGCGACCTAAATAAAAAATGTAAAACTATAAATAAAGTGCAAAATTGAAAAATTTTTGTTTTTAGATTTTAATTGTAGCTTTACATTTTTCATTTTTCATTTTTAATTTATTACATTGTATCACTTTCTCAACAAAACAAAAAACTTTTATGCACATTCGATTATTCGACAATTTATCTCCAAATCGGCATGGCTTTGGCTAAATTTTGAAAACCCGGCGGTGGACTGGCCATTACCCGGCCGTCATAGATTACCCGCTCCGCCGGCTCCAAATCATCAAGCTGGAAATAATCGCGCTCGAACTTGAATTCCCGCGCGACCATCAGCCCGGAAATTTCCAGCTTCTGCTCGATTTTAGAATCATTCGTTGTCCCTGTACTGATTGCGTTTTCCGCGTAAAAATTGCCGACCATTCGTATCACGTTCGGCGCGACGTAAATGTTACCACCTGTTCCATCGTCGCGCTTAATGACAATCCAGCCGACGGACGCCAAATTTTTCAAATCCTTAGCCAGTTTATTTTGATAAAACGTGTTCGCGTTAATAAACAAATCGCCTCTGACAATTATCGTGCCATTGCCTTTATTCTGATTAGTGCCATTCATAAAGGTCTTGATGCTGTCAATCGTCAAATCCTTTTTTGAATAATAAACTTTGCCTTTCAACGCACTATTTATTTCACTGGCATTGTTAATCGTTTTAACCTCGCCGTATTGCTCGGCTAACAATCCTTTGATGTCAATAACGCCCAGCTCGGCGCGATAACCGGTCTCTTGTTTCGGCAAACTTAACGCGCCGACATCCGCGCTGGTCCACGATTCTCCTTCGCAATTTTTCGTCTTGTCGCAGGCAGAAGAAAAATGAATAATACTGCCGTCGCTTTGCAACATGTAAGTCGCGTTATATTTCCCCTCCGGCGCCACTGCCTGATTCATCGCGCCAATGCCTTTTTGACTGTAAACATCGCCGCCAATTGTTTCCAAATATGGAGCATTGGCAATAACGTTGTCTCCGGCTGGATGAAATTGCAGCCAGCCAAAACCGCTTTTGTCTCCATTATCATTGGAACTCCAACCGGCGAGGGTATTCGTCGAGTAATCAAGCCCAACGCCATATTGATAACATTGTCCGCAGGTATTACATTCGTTGTGCGCGCAACCGCGGCAATCTTCGCAGATCGCGCCGGCGCCGTTGAAATTTTTGTCAGTGAAACAAAAGCCGCATTGCTCCTTTGTCTGTCCTTTATATTGAACGCAATTGCGGCAGCTTATTTTTAGATTCGAATCAACAACAGTTGGCCCTAAAAATTTTATCCAGCCGTCTTCGGCCAAAGCGGTGTAATTCGCCCAGCCGGCGATTAACCCATTGTCATTGATCGCGGCGGACGACGGACTGCCATCCGGCGCGTTCGTTAAATTCGCGTCCAGACAGCTTTGGCCGAAGCAAACCCAGCCAGCGTGTTCCGCCCAAGCGAATCCGCTCACTGTCCGCGTGTTTTTATCATAATCAACGCCATAATCCGACTGAAGACATTTATTCATTATCCCCTCATTGTAACAATTCAAAGATAGCCAACCGATATTTTCCGACCACGCCCAGCCGGTGATTTTGTGATTTTTGCTGGCCGATACGTTTGAATCAGCGAAGGACAAAAAAATAAGAAAATAAGAAATTAACAAAATAAAGATAAAAATCGCTTTTTTCAACATGGTTTTATTATACCACAAAACTAAATATCTTTGTAATTTGTGATTTGTGAATTTAACTACGATCTAACATTTATTTTTTATTAACAATCTTGTGAAACTCCACAGACGAGGTATAACGTTTAATTTCTCGTTCAAAACAAGAGAGAGAATAAGAAAAAATCGATGAGCTGCGAAGTTTTGGAGCGTGAAAAAATTTGAGTCGTAGCCATCGCTACGATGAAAATTTTTTCCGCGAAAAACAAGCGGATCGCGATTTTTGCTATTTATGGAGTGCGTTTTCATAATGTGCTGTCCATGGGATAAGGGGGATAAAGGGGGTTACGTAAGGCGCGATATTATCTGCGCGACTATTGACAAAAACCATGGCGACAGATAAAATATTAATCATCAACCAACCATTAACCCAAAAGGAGGTGGCAGATGAGCGATGTTTCTTTAAAATTTGAAGATGCCATTTTGACTTTATGGGAAAAATTGACAAAACCGCAAAAAGTCGCCCTTTTGACAAAATTGATTGACAAAACATTGTCAGACGATAAACATTCTGGCGGCGATGAAAAATTCTGGACAGCCGCAGAAATTGTCGAAACACTAAAACAATTCAAGTCATATGTAGCTATCCGAACTAGAAATGGTTTAAAGGTAAAATTGGATAAGAATGAACTTTTAAGTCGTTTGATCGGCAAATTTCAAGAAGGCAAGGGAACGAAGTTAGATGAATTATTAAATATCTACCAAGGCGAAGATACTCTTCCCGTAAGCGCAGTGCGCAAGGCCCTCGCTGACATAGATAGAATGCTAGAAAAATGGTTCGCGATTACTTACCCTGATCTACGCCCTAGAATAAAAATTACCACCAATGGACGGATTTGCACTGTTGATAAAACCAGTTAGCGCTCAAATCAAAAACCAGTGATTCTCAAAGAACACTGGTTTTAAATTAATTTTTTCGGCGAGGACGAGGAACGCATATATGCATTCCCTACTTTTTATCCAACGTTTCATTCACCAGCGCGTCTGCTTCCGCGTTGTCTTCACGATATATATGATGATATTCGACTTTTTTAAATTGATTTTGCCAGTTCCAAATTTTCAAAAACTGCTGGGCCAATTCCTGATTTTTTACTTTATATTCGCCGTTTAACTGGCGAACGACCAGTTCGCTATCCAAATTAAATTCGATTTCCGACGCGCCAAGTTCCTTCGCTTTTTCGAACGCGAAAATCACCGCTTGATATTCAGCTTGATTATTCGTCGTCTCGCCGAGATATTTCCCGCCGCGAAACAAGACGCCATTGCGCTCATCTTTAATTACCACGCCCGCGGCCGCCGGGCCAGGATTTCCCCTCGCCCCGCCGTCGCAAAAAATTTTTAACTTCATGTTTAGGTTTTTAGGTTCTTAAATTCTAAATTCTATTTTCTACTTTCTAGATTCTAACTTCTAACCTTCAAATCAACAATCTTAAACTCCATTTCTCTATTTCCATTCCACTCATTGATGCCGAGCTCGCAGACCACATCAATGGTATCACCAACTTGAATTTTATCCAAATAACGAACCGCTTCGTTGAAAAACATCATTTTATGAAGTCGTGGCTCCTTTTCCTTTATCATTAACCGCAAATGATTATTCTGCTCACCGAGAGTATCCATGGCCGCGATTTGCAAATCGCGAATTAAAAACAATGGACGACCATTCCCTTCGCCGAACGGAGCGAGCGCCATAATTTGTTCTAAAATTTCGAGCGTCAATTCTTTGATAGCGACGGCGGCGTCAATCTCTAAAAACGGAGACAAAATCTTGTCGAACAAATCTTTTTCTATTCGCTGTTTAACCGCTGTCTTAAAATCACCTAACATTTCAATCGCATTCAAAGTAAAACCGCAAGCGCCGGCATGACCGCCATAACGCGCCAACAATATTTCCGCTGATTTGAGTCCGTCCATGATGTTAAACTCAACAATGCTTCGGCCCGAACCGACGATACGGCCTTGGCTTTTCGTCATGGCGAAAACCGGGCGATAATATTCATCGCATAACTTCCCGGCTATTAAACCAACAAGCCCGGCGGACCAATTCTCATCGAAAACGAACAGCGACTTTTCTTCCGTCATTTCCAAAATTTGTTTTTTCGCTTGCGTCAACGCGATTTCAATCGCCTTTTGCCTGTCCTGATTATTTTTTTGTAATTCTTTTGCCAATCGCTCTGCCTCTGCTTCGTTTTCCGTCGTCAACAGCGCGAACGCCGCGCTGGCGTGGTTCATCCGGCCGGCGGCGTTGAGCCGCGGCGCGATTTGAAACGCGATGGCGCTTGAATCAATCCGTTTTATTCCTGCCACTTCCAGCAATTTTTTCAATCCTAAATTTCTTGTCTGCTTCAGTACCACCAATCCCCATTTAACTAAAATCCTGTTTTCATCAACGAGCGGAACAACATCCGCGACCGTCCCGACAGCCACGATGTCAAGCAGCCATTTTTGAAATCCCTCAATCCCGCCAAATAATTTAAATTGATTTAAATCTTGTCCGACGGAGATGGATCCGTCTTCATCGGAAATTTCGAATTTCGGATTTCGGATTTCGGATTTTAAATTTTTTAACAACGCTTGCGCCACTTTGTAAGCGATTCCCGCGCCGGACAGAGATCTAAACGGATAACCGGAATCAGCGACTTTCGGATTGATAATCGCCAATGCTTTTGGAAGCTGCACAAGCGGCTCGTGATGATCAGTAACAATGACATCAACCCTGGCCGCGTTCAAAGCGTCAATTTCCAGAACATTGGTAACGCCGCAGTCAACGGTAATCAGCAGCTTGACTCTCTGAACAATAAATTTGTTCAAGTTCTTCATGTTTATTCCGTAACCGTCTTCCTCGCGATGCGGGATAAATACATCAACATCGGCATTCAATATTTTTAGTGTCTTGACTAAAACCGCCGCCGAGGTCACGCCGTCCGCGTCATAATCGCCGTGGACTAATATTTTCTCGTGCCGACAAATTGCTTGCCAAATACGTTCGACGGCCACGTTCATATCTTTAAACAAAAAAGGATCATGCAATTTTTCGTATGCTGGATTCAAAAATCGCTCAATCTCGCTTGGAATTCGCAATTCTCTGTTGTATAATAATTGAGCGATGATCGGATGATAATCACTAAGTATTGCCTTGAGCTCCGCTGTCACCGACTCTCGAACTAGCCATTTCTTTTCCATAATAACTACATTCTACTATGTTTAGCCACAAAATTCAAAAAGTCATCTGGATAATTATTGTGGCCATGGTTTTGTTTTCAATGGTCATCTGGACAGTACGGATATAGACGAAGACGTATTCAACGTTAACCCATTTGTCACCCTGAGGCTCTCGAAGGGCGACAAAAATTTTTATCTATCATGGTTTGAGAGCTTCACCATGACAAAAACATTCCCCAGTGCTTTTTGGTGTTTTTTTGGCGCCAAAAAATAGCTCTTCGAAGAACCTGCCTGCGAAACAAACCGCCTTGTGAAACAATTCCTCTTTCCCAACCAAAAAATAGCTCTTCGAAGAACCTGCCTGCGAAACAAACCGCCTTGTGAAACAATTCCTCTTTCCCAATCATTTAAAATGAAAAGTTTCTGCTTGTTGCAAGCAGAAACTTGTTTTGAATTATTTTCCCTTATACAATCTCTCTATCAGAAAATCAATTATATGAGAGTCAATCCCCATTTTCCTCATCAGCTTGGCCGTCTTGTTGATATTATATGAGACGCGCCGGAAATGACAGACAAACTTGTCGGGCAAACAATCCAAGATAACGTAACAAGAGTGATAGTCAAGATCCCGCGGCTGACCGACACTGCCGACATTGACAATTGATTTTACCTTAGTTGGAATTTCGAATGTTTCCTCGCCAACCGGCAAAATAAACTTTCCCTGCCCTTTAGCGCGGAAAACAAACGGCGAATGCGTATGGCCAATCAGCGTTAAAGGCGACGGCGTCAACCGTGCTTCGTTATTCGCTTCATAAGAGCTTGTGATGTACTGCCACGGGTTAGAGTAAGAACCATGGCAAATCGTGATACCCGTGCAAAAAGTCACCCGGCGCGGCAATCTCGCTAAAAACTCCTTGTCAGCGACAGAAAGAAGAGCGGCGTTCTGGCGCAACGTCAACTCGGCGTAGGCGTTAAATTCATGCAAACGACTATCAAACTGTTTTTCTTCGGTAAACCCGGCGGCAAAATCTCCATTATCACAACGAACCGCTCTGCCATCGTGATTGCCAAGTACGCACACATTGACATTCTTAGCGCGCACCCAATCAACGCACTCGCGCGGCTGTGGCCCATAGCCGACAATATCGCCGAGACAATAAACATAATCCGGCGATTGTTTTTTAATGTCCTTCGCCACTGCTTCCAGCGCTTGGAAATTGCTGTGGATGTCGAAAATGATTGCCACTCTCATTGCTGCCTCCTTTTAATGTACAATCAGGCTATTATAGTATAAAAACAGAAAACTGTCAAATGAGCGTTGATGTCACCTGTAGAGACGCGCTTTATCGCGTTTCCACTACGAGAGACGCGATTAATCGCGTCTCTACATTGAACAACAAAATTGTTCAACAAAAACCATGACATTACAATGCAGGTTTTTTTATTATCATTCGCCATCGTCATTGCGAGGAGCCAGCGCCTTCGTCATTGCGAGGAGTTCCGCCCCGCAACTGCGGGGCGGAGCGACGAAGCAATCGCGAGACTATAAGCTCTGAGATTGCTTCGTCGTCCGCCTTTGGCGATCCTCCTCGCAATGACGAATTTATTTGACAGAATTCTTATAATTCATTAAAATAAAACAATTCCCTTGATGCCAAGGGAAACGTCTTGGATGGATGTTCAAGATAAGGGCGAAGGCGTCTGCGCCCAGTCAGACGCGAATGGTTCCTTACAATTGGAGGTGCTGTTATGGCACGAACAAAGTTGGAAATCATAGACGGCCCGTCGAAATGGGATGGAATCTTCATCGGCAGTGTTGTGCTGGACAAAACACTATCATTCAACTTAAAAGCTGACGCGGACGCGCATCCTGTGTATGTAAAAATCACCGGCGCTTTTTGGCAATTAGCTAATTTCTTCCCTCAAAGAAATGATATGAATGAGGTTCTTCTGGTCTGTGGAAATGTTGAAAATGAAGATGACAGAAAATGGATTGAAAAAAAATTGGAAGTATCGGACAGCCGATGGGCGGGAACATTCGTCGCTGTATTTAATTGCCGCTTGAGAAGTGGCTGGTTTGAACCGATATTCAAACCAATCCCAACGCAAAATGATATGCCTGAATTTTTGCGCATCTTGTTTGAAACAGTACTTTTCCCTCTTGCTTGCCCCAGCGAGGAACAAATAAGACAACTCAAGGCGGCGATCATCAATTCAAAAGACTCGCATGATTTCGCGAAAAAAACAATACTCTGGCTGATTGAAAAAAGCCAACGCCTGACAAAAAGCGTCGCCCTTTCTTTCATCGCGAATGTAAAGCAAGGCCGTTTTGCGTGTTTTGGGGTGCACGATATGGTCAGCGCGAACTGCACGACGCATCTCGATAGAGTGCTGAAAAATATCTCAACCAAAATGTACTTTTGGAATCACGCAGACGCCTTCAAAACAAACGGCAAAGAATTCGCGTACGGAAATAATTGTTATACTGTTTGGCTTTCGCGGGAAATGTATGATAAAAATCCAGATTTCCTCTTTTTTGACTCGGATGAAGTGTTAGCTGAAATCGAAGCCATTGAACTAACTCCTTAACAAAGAACAAACCGCCGGTTTCAAGCACTGGCGGCTTTTTATTTGTTGATTCATCATTGTAATGTTATTGCTTTATAACATTGGCTCTTTTACATAACCCCCTTTTGATTCCCCCTTGTCTCAAGGGGGAAATTTAAAGAGAGGGAACTTGACCTTGAAATCTGTCTGCTCACTCTCTTCCTTGAATTTCCTCTCCCCTTGGACATTCTCTCCCCTTGGACATTCTCTCCCCTTAGATCTTCCCTCCCCTTAAATCTTCCCTCCCCTTAAATCTTCTCTCCCCTTAGATCTTCTCTCCCCTTAGATCTTCTCTCCTCTTAAATCTTCTCTCCCCTTAGATCTTCTCTCCCCTTAAATCTTCTCTCCCCTTAGATCTTCTCTCCCCTTAGAATAAGGGGAGGCGGAGGGGTTATTCCCGTCTTTTCTCCCCCTTAGACTTGCCCTGAGCTTGTCGAAGGGTAATTCGTAGCCGTCTATCGTTTCATCACCGCCAAAAACGCTTCCGGAGGAATGTTAACACGGCCTTTGCCAAACGCCATCATTTTTTTCTTACCCTTCTTCTGTTTTTCCAGCAATTTCTGCCGTCGCGTCCAATCGCCGCCGTATAATTTTTCCGTCACGTCTTTGCGCAAGGCGGAGATCCGTTCGGCGGCGATGATTTTGCCGCCAACCCCGGCCTGCAATTTCACCACGAATTGATGCCGCGGGATCGTGTCTTTCAAACTCTGGACGATTTTTTTGCCGACATTAAACGCCGAATCTTTGTAAACAATCGTGGAAAGCGCCTCGACAATTTCGTCGCCCACGAAAATATCCATCTTGACGAGCTCGGCTGTTTTATATTTGAAAATTTCGTAATTCATCGAACCATAACCAGAGGTGGCTGATTTTAATTTATCGTAGAAATCAACGATCAGCATGGCCAGCGGCATTCGATAATGCAAAATCACCCGCGTCTCGTCGAGAAACTCGGTGTTCAGATATTCACCGCGGCTCTCTTGGACCAAAGTCATGATATGGCCGAGATATTCTTTCGGCGAAACAATGTCAACGCTCATAATCGGCTCTTCCATCCGCTCAATCTGACTGGGGTCGGGAAATTCATTCGGATTTTTTATCAGATATTCATTTTCCGAAACAATTTGTTCTTGGCGAACGTGCGTCGGAAACTTGCCGCCTTTCAGCACGACTTTGTAGGCGACGCTGGGCACGGTCACCACTAAATCCAATCCAAATTCGCGACGCAAACGTTCTTGAAAAATTTCCAGGTGCAAGAGACCCAAAAAGCCGCAGCGAAAACCAAAACCAAGCACTGGCGAATTTTCCGGCTCGTAAATAAGCGCGGCGTCGTTTAATTTCAACTTGCCGATTGCTTCACGCAATTCGTTGAATTCGCTACCATCGCGGCAAAACACGCCGGCGTAAACCATTGGCTTGACTTGTTTGTAGCCAGCCAGCGCTTCTATTTTCCCTTTTGACTCAACGTTTGTTATCGTGTCGCCGACGCGGCAGTCCTCGATAATCTTCAGCCCGGTGGTGATGTAACCGATTTCGCCGGCCGCCAGTCCGTCTGTTGAATTTAATTCTGGTTTCATAATGCCGCAATCTAAAACTTCACTGCTGGCGCGCGTGCCGATTAAAAAAATTTTATCACCTTTTTTCACTTCGCCGTCTTTCACCCGCACGTAGGCGACCACTCCGCGATATTCATCATAAAAAGAATCGAAAATCAGCGCGCGCAATGGTTTGTCCCGTAGAGACGCGATAAATCGCGTCTCTACAGGCGCGGGCACACGAGAAATCACCGCGTCCAAAATTTGCGCCACTCCTTCCCCTGTTTTTGCTGAACACAATAAAATTTCATCTGCACTGCAACCGATGATGCTCAAAATTTCTTTTTTCACTTTTTCCACGTTCGCCGCAGGCAAATCAATTTTGTTTATCACCGGAATTATCGTCAGACCTTGTTCCACCGCCAAATACAAGTTCGCCAGCGTCTGCGCCTGAACGCCCTGCGCCGCGTCAACCAGCAAAATCGCTCCCTCCACCGCGGCCAGCGAGCGCGAAACCTCATAATTAAAGTCAACATGGCCGGGTGTGTCAATCAGGTTTAGAATGTATTCTGAACCTGCAAATTCCAAATCCGAATTTCTAAATTCTAAACTTTTGGAATTTGTATTTTGTGATTTGTTTAGAGTTTCGGATTTCGAATTTAGGATTTGTCGGTAAATCATTCTGACAGGTTGGAGCTTAATCGTAATTCCCCGCTCGCGCTCCAAATCCATCATATCCAAGACCTGCTCTTTCATTTTTCGTTTTTCGACTGTGCCGGTTAATTCCAAAAAACGATCGGCCAATGTTGATTTACCATGGTCAATATGGGCGATGATGCAAAAGTTGCGGATATCCATAAAAATTAAAAAGGCAAAATGAAAAACTTAAAACCACAATTAAAAACGTAAAATGTAAAATCGAATGAGTTCGTCCACTATGGTTCAGTATAATAAAAATCATTCGAAAAGGCAACCTCTAAAAATCCAATTAAAATTAATCCTTCGACGAAGTTTATCCTGAGCCCCGCCATAGCGGGGTCGAAATACTTAGGATGACATTTCCTTCAACTTCCAAGTATCAAAATTAAAAGGCGCCTCGTTGAGCGCCCTGATTTATTTTTTTCTCGCATCCGCGCGAGAAAAATTTATTCACCCCACGCAAAGAATTTCTTTCAATTTCACCTGAAAATCCGTATCAGAAAATTTCGCTACTGAAAATACTTTCGTCCGCTTCTTTGATGTCGTCTTACTCTTGAGCATTTTCCATAACTCATCAGCTGAAATCATCCGACCTACTTCCATGTCTTTGAGAGAACGCTTCAATCTCGCCTGAAATGCCGGATCAGCTTTAACCGATCTCACGAACTCTTTATGCTGCTTTTCTTGTGACTTATCAACTGGGAACAGCCGTCCTTCTTTCACCTGTCGAAGAGCTCGTTTCAAACTCGCCCTAGCCGCCGGATCATCTGCTAACATGCGCGACAGTGCTTCATTTGCTGACTCTGCTGTCTTCCGTCCCTTCGGTTTTTTCATTGTAACCTCCTTAGCTGTTTCCAGCCGTTTACTCTCTCCATTCACAACATAACAAAGTTCAACAATCCTGTCAAAAGTTATTTAAATTTTCATTAGAAACCAATAAATTAAGCTGAATTTTATCTACCTGTTGACAAAGTAATTTTAACATGCTATAATTTTCTGTTAAATTGGCTAAAATAGATCCCAAAACAATGCTTCGACAAGCTCAGCATGACATTTGTTCATGAAAGGAGGGAAAAAATGGCCAAAGGGATAATGTTCTTTTCATTGATTTTTCTTGTGTGCGGCGGTTGTGTCACGTTTCTGGACAGAGAGAGCGCGTACAGCGTTCTGCCGTTTCCAGAAAAGAAACTCAATCACCAAAAATCCTACACGATCCTTCTTATTCCGATGTCAGAGAAACTATATCTGACGGAACAAGGAACGGCGTGGGAAGTGATTCTACGGTTTCCAAATGGACGAGAAGAAACAATGCTTGCCACGCTCATGGCTTACTGGGACGACGAAAAGGGCGAGATGGTTTTCGCGATGGATGAAAAATATCGCGGACTCCTGCTTGCCGTTCTGCCTCGAAATCTGAACGAACTTGACGGCGCGCGCGGCATCATCTGGTCGCATGACCATACAATGTGCGTTGATTTCGAAAACAGCGAACCTGCGTGGTGCCCGGATATTGACGAATTCAACTGGACGAAAGCGTCGGCAATAAAAAGCTTCGCGACAAGCGTTATTGCTGGTTCGGACGCGGACAAACTTGTCAAATCGTGGTACAAGAACGCGCAAACAGGCGCTCTCGTCAAAAGTGAAAATTTCGCTTTGACCCAAGGGCACCTAAAACTCATCCGCGAACAAAAGAGCAACAAGTGGAAAGTTGTCCAAATTACGCTGACGAGCGGACTGACAACGTTAGTTGTCTCACTTGTCGCCACGCCTCTGGCTGGAATCGTCGCTGGCGGACTGACCGCGAGCACCCAAGGAACCAGCGCCGCACTAAATCCGCCCAACCTGAACTTTCCCGAGTACGCGTCTGGCCTCGTGCGGCGGCATGAGCAGATGGCCGTAAAGATGGAAACCATAAAAAAACGGACAACGATTGAAAGATATTGAACAGCGCCTTCCCGGCCTCGAACCAGCAGTGGCATCGCATTAAAATACAGCGTCACCCTTCAACAAGTTTAGGGTGATGTTTATTTTTAATACACTCTAAACAACACTACCATACTATGAACTATGGTAGTAATATCTAATTTAGAATTCCTTCTTTCTCAACATTTACTTCCCGCCACAAACGCCGCTTTAAACTGGCGATTAAATCCATCAATTCTTCTGATCTTAATAATAATCCCACCGCGACAAAAACCAATAAACCAACAATCGCCGCCAGCGCACCTTGAGTGAAAATCCCCCAGAACCGATGCATGTCAACAATACTACCGACGAATGTTTTGACGGACTGCGCCGCCGCGCCCATAAGCAAGGTGGCGAGAGAAATTTTCAGCAACGACTTAATGACGCCCGCGCGCCAGATGTCCGCGTTTTTTATTTTCAATAAGACCGCGAGCAGAATAAAATTCACAATCGCGGCCGCGCTGAAACTGGCGGCTAACGCCAGCATGCCAAATTTTTTAATCAGGACGACATTCAAAAATATATTAATGATGACGCTGAACAAAAAAGTTAAAAAGGGAATAAGCGAATTATGGCGCGCGTAAAACGCGCGAATGAGCAGAGGGTTAATCGCCTGGGCGAACAAACCAAAACAGAAAATTCCCAGCGTGTTCGCGGTCAGAATCGTGTCGTTCCAATCAAAATTGCCAGCGCCTAAAACAACGCGGACAATCTGCATCCGTAAAATTATCACCAAAGCCGCGCTCGGCAAAATAAAAAACAGAATTTGCTTAAACGTCCGCTGGAACGTTTCGCAAAATCCTCGCGCGTCGGCGGCATTAAATTTTTTGGAAAGCGAAGGAAACGCCGCCACGGCGAACGACGTGCCAAAAATTCCAATCATGAAACTCTGAAGATTGTCCGCTAAACTGTAAATCGCCAAACTGCCGGCCGCCAGCAATGAAGCGAAAATGGTAACGACAAAGGCGTTCAGATAATAACAAACAAATCCGAGCATGCGCGGAATCGTCAATTTTATTATTTTCCGCAGTTCATTATCTTTAAAAGAAAAAAGAAATTGATAGGCGAAGCCAAGCCGGTAAACGCCGATAACTTGCGTTATTAGATGGAGTCCGGCGCCTATGATTACGCCGAAAGCCAGACCATACAGCCCGAAGTATTTAACCAGCACCAAGGCGCCGAATATTATTCCGACATTATACAGGACAGGCGCGAAAGCGAAATTCACGAATTTCCTAAATGATTGCAAAATGCCGCCGAAAATTCCGGACAAACCAAATAAAATCGGACTCAGAAACATGACGCGCGTCAAACCCACGGTCAGATGCAATTTTTCAGCGCTGAAGCCGGGCGTGATTAAAGGAATGAGCCACGGCGTGAAAACCGCCAGCAAGGCGCAGGCGGCGATTAAAATCACGGCCGTGATGTTCAAAATATTGTTCGCCAATTTCCAAGCCGCCTGGTTGGCGAAAAAACTTGAAGAATCGTCGTTTTTGATCAGTCCGACGAAAACAGGAATAAAACCGGCGGCGATCGCGCCGGCGACCACTAAACTATAAATAAAATCAGGAATGCGAAAAGCGGCGTAATAGATATCGAGCTCGTTGCCAGCGCCAAACTGCGACGCCAGAATACGGTCGCGGACGATGCCGACAGCGCGGCTGGCCAAATTAGCCGCCGCGATGACGACCGCGGCGGCGGTGATTGATTGGAATTTCGATTCGAAAAATGTTTTCAACATGAGATCAGTACATCATGTATTACTAATTAGTTTCGCGATCATTAATTCTTCGTTTGTTGGAATCACTAAAATTTTGGTCTTAATCGGCAAACCCTTAACGATTAAACTTCTGATATCCGCGTTTCTTTCGCCAATGCCGGCGGTAAAAACAATCGCGTCAATGCGGCCGAGAACAGTGGCATAGGCGCCGATGTATTTTCTCACGCGATAGACGAACATATTAAGCGCTAAAGACGCCAGATATTTCTGCTGTTTGCTAAACTTAAGCGGCGAGCGATAATTGGAAATTTTATAGCCGCTGGCGACCATAATGTCGCGCATGTCTTTTAATCCAGCGACGCCGACTAGGCCGGACTCTGAATTTAAAAGTTTATCAATCTCCGTAATCGTCATGCCTTCGCGCGTCAAATAAAAAATTATCGCCGGGTCAATATCGCCGGAACGCGTTGACATCATCAACCCTTCAAGCGGCGTAAAACCCATTGAAGTATCAACTGACTTGCCTGCTTTTATCGCTGTAATGCTGCAACCACTGCCCAAATGACAAGTAATTAAATTAGGAAATTTCTTTTTCAGCAAGCGGGACGCTTCTCCGCTGACGTACTGATGAGAGATGCCGTGAAAACCATACCGCCGCACCCCGCGCTCCTGATAAATTTTGAACGGAATCGGATACAAATACGCGTAATCAGGAATGGTCGAGTGGAAAGCAGTGTCAAAAACCGCCCATTGCTCGGCGGCTGGCAGTAATGCGCGGCAGGCCTTGATGCCGGCGATATTATTCGGATTATGGAGCGGCGCCAATTTGTTAAATTTTTCTAATTGTTTGATTGTTCGAGCTGTTAGCAACGTCGGCCGGATAAATTTCTCGGCGCCGTGGACAACGCGATGGCCGACCTTAACGATTGACTTAAAATCTACTGAAAGCATAGTCGAATGAGCTTGCCCTGAGCGAGCGGAGCGAGTCGAAGGGCGCAATGAATCTACAACTGCTTCCATCGCCTGATGATGATCTTTCACTTTCACTTCGATTCTTTGTCCTTTTTTGCTAAATCCATAATTTAAAAAAGAACCGTCTAATCCGATTTTTTCCACGATTCCTTCAGCGATTTCGCGTAATTCCGTCGAAAACAATTTAAACTTTAAACTCGAACTGCCGGCGTTGATGATTAAAATGAATTGTTGGGGCATATATCCTAAAAATATAAAAATACAAGAATATAAAAACAAATCAATGAAAAAATAGGTTTTAGGTTTTTCGTTTTTTGGTTTTTCCGCACATCTGACTCGTCTCGAAAAATCCGTACATCCGTATAAATCCGTAATCCGTATCCTTAAATAATCAACTCCCCCTTCATCTCCCCTTCAACCCCGGCCGCGTTCGCTTCATCAGTGTCCAAATGGACAGCCGCGTCAAATTCTTCATTCACCCGCGCTTCCACCTCGTCGAAAACCAGCGCGCGCGGACCGTCAATCGCGACCTTAATCTTTTGTCCGTTGCTAACGCTAAATTTATGCGCTTGCTCGGGATTAATATGCAAATGCCGCTTGGCGACGATAACGCCTTCTTTTATTTCTATTTCGCCTTTCGGTCCGATGATTTTCACGCTACCCGATCCAATAGTTTTGCCGGATAATCGAACTGGCGCTTTTATTCCTAAATAAAAACAATCGGTTTTTGAAATTTCTACTTGCGTTTCGTTGCGGCATGGCCCGATGACGCGGACATTTTCCAAATTGCGTTTCAGCCCAACCAAAATTACGTTCGATTTACTGACGAATTGTCCCGGCTGGGACAAATAACGGTCTCTTTCCAATTTAAAACCATCGCCGAATAACTTTTCCAAATCCTGCTGAGTTAAATGCGCGTGGCGAGCGGAAATTTCAACTTTTACTTTTGGCATAAAAAAATAGAATTTAGAATCTAGAAAATAGAATGTAGAATATGAAAATTAAAATATAATTCTCCTCCAATCAGCTTCTATATTCTAGATTCAATTTTCTACTTTCTAGTTACAATTTAATTTTTAATAATCCATTTTGAGCGCCGACGCGATACAAAACCGCGGCGCTGTTTCTGATGGCCAAAGTCAGCGCTTTGCCAAAATCATGCGAGCGGATGAAACCGGCGACTAATCCCGAGGCGAACGCGTCGCCAGCGCCGACCGTGTCAACAATCCGCTCGCTGACGCTATGCGCCGGTTCGTAATAAAACCGGTTTTTAGCGTCAATCGCCGCCGCGCCCCGCGGCCCTTGGGTGATGACAACGTTGCGCGGACCGAAATCTTTAATCGTTTTCAAAAGAAATCGAGAATCATCCAACTTTGTTTTCGACGTCCTCGGTTTGTCATTTTTAACCAACTCAACCGCTTCGTCTTTATTTAAAATTAAAATTTCAATTAAACTTAAAAACCTAATGAATGTTTTCGCCTCGTTCAACTGCCGCTCTCCTGGATTCCAGGCGATTTTCACCCCGCGCCGCGCCTCGCGCTCGATTTTTTCGAACTCCAACGCCCAGCTTTTCATCCCGAGCGGGGCGACGTAAAACCAATCAGTCCGAAAATCGCGCAAACCGAAAATTTCCAAATCCTCGCTCGCGCCCTTGTAGGAAAAAATCGTGTGTTCCTTGTCTTTGGCCGCGGTTAAGATTATCGAAAAGCCCGTGCGCTTTCTTTTGTCAACGCGCAATAAAAGACTGCTTATTCCTTTGCTTTTCAAATAACTGTAAATCTCTTTGCCGACTTGGTCATAGCCAACATTAACCATCGGCGCGGCCAGGATGCCAAAATTGTCCAGCCCAATTGCCACGTTCATCGCGCTACCGCCGTAATTCACGAACACGTCGTTAATGGCGATTTTCGCGCCATACTCAACGGCCAGCAATTTCTGCCGCCTGACGTCCCCTTCGTTTTTCAACACAAAAAGCTCATCGCTGTAAAACATTATATCTTTTAAAGCGCTGCCAATGGTTACGACTTCAAATGTTTTCATATTTGTTTTTTTTTATTTTGAGATGACCTTAGGTTGTAGTTTGTAGGTGGTAGTGAGTAGATTATTGAGACGACAAAAATAAAACTGCAAAGCAAACCGCTTCGAAAAATCAACGCTTGCCTTTCTTACAACCTCAATTATACACCCGCGATAAAAAAAAGTGAAGGAACGATTTGATCGTTCCTCTGTTTTTGTCAATCGAGTTTTTGTTTTCGTAAATCAACGACGTTCTTGCTGCCGCAACGCGGGCATTTTAGAGGCGCTTTGTCGAAAAAAACGATTTGCTTTTCATAATTGCAATCGCAACAAAGCCAATTCGGCGCGTCGGGGTTCACAAATTTTTTTTCGTTCTTCTTTTCCTCTCTTTTGTTTTTCATTTGTCCCCCCATCAATTAAATTTATCCGCGAAATATTTTTTTAAATCAGAAATTTTAATTCGCTCTTGGCGCATGGAATCGCGATCGCGCACTGTTATGGCGTCGTCTTTTTCCAACGTGTCAAAATCAATAGTGACGCAATATGGCGTGCCGATTTCATCCTGATAACGATAACGTTTGCCGATATTGCCGCGGTCGTCCCAAAACACGTGATAGTTTTTTTTCAACAAACCGAAAACCGCGCGCGCCTTGGCCTTTAATTTTTCTTTGTTTGACAATAACGGGAACACGGCCATTTGATACGGCGCCACATTCGGATTCAATTTCAGCACCACGCGCGTCTCGCCATTTTCTCCGTCGGACAACTGCTCTTCCTGGTACGCTTCGGAAAGGATAGCGAGCACAGTCCGATCAACGCCGAACGTCGGCTCAATCACCTTCGCTAAAAATTTTTCCTTGGATTGTTCGTCGAAATAAGTCAAGTCCTCGCCTGAATTTTCCACGTGATTTTTCAAATCAAAGTCAGCGCGATAAGCGATCGCCCAAAGTTCGTCTCGGCCGAACGGGAATTCATATTCAAAATCAATCGTCCGCTTGGAATAAAACGCGCGCTCCGCTTCGTCAATTTCATGATTAAACATTTTCTTGGCGTCCAAACCGATTATTTTCATGAAGCCGCGGATAAACGCGACCCATTCTTCAAAAATCTTATTCCAGTCCGCCTTAGGCGAAATAAAATATTCAATTTCCATCATTTCAAATTCAATCGTCCGAAAAATAAAATTGCCGGTGGTTATTTCATTGCGGAACGCCTTGCCGATTTGACCGACGCCAAAGGGTAATTTTTTGTTCGTTGACCGCAGAACATTTTTATAATCAACAAAGATATTTTGGGCGGTCTCCGGCCGCAGATAAACCGTTTCCCCTTGTTTTTCGACAGGGCCGATGTTTGTTTTGAACAGGCCGCTGAATTGTTTTTCCTTAGTGAACTTGCCAGCGCAGTCAGGACAGCGCGAGGCGTCTTCCAATTTATCTGGGCGGAACCGTTTATGGCATTTTTTGCATTCAACCAAAGCGTCCCTAAAATTTTTAATGTGGCCGCTCGCTTCCCATACTTTCGCGCTCTGCAGAATTCCGCCGTCCAGTCCGACCATGTCGTCACGACCATGAACAAAATATTTCCACCAAAGCCGCTTGATGTTATTTTTCAGTTCAACGCCCAAGGGTCCATAGTCATAAGTATTCGCCAGGCCGCCATAAATCTCGGACCCGGGATAGACGAATCCGCGACGTTTGCACAAGCTGACGATTTTATCCATTTGATTAGTCATAATAAAATTAAGTTCAAAGCACAAAGTTCAAAATTCAAAATAAATTAAAAAATTCAAATTTTCTATTTTCTAGATTCTACTTTCTATTTTCTATTTACCAATTACCAGTTACGGATTACAAGTTACACGTCCTCTCTTTAATATTATCACACGCTCATTATTTCTTTCTCTTTCTGCTCCGCCATGTTCTGCAATTCTTTATTCCATTCGCCGACTTTTTTATCGAGCTCTTCGACAAACTGATACTTATCGTCTTCCGTGATTTCACTCCCGCGAAACGCGTTCATTATTTCTTCCTTCACTTTTTCACGGACAGAACGCACGCCCACTTTTCCCGCCTCCAGTTTTTCATTCATTAATTTGACGAGATCGCGCCGATTCTCTTCGGTCATCTGCGGAACGACCACCCGCACAATCGCGCTGTCAACCGACACCGATAACCCAAGATTGGCGTAAGTAATCGCTTTTTCAATTTCTTTCAACAAACTTTTATCCCACGGCTGGACAACCATGGTCCGCGCTTCTTGCGTCATAATGCTCGCTAGTTGCTTAAGCGGCGTTTTGGCGCCGTACGATTCGACCATGATATTTTCAATCATCGCCGGGTTCGCCCGGCCGGCGCGAATCGCCGCCAATTCTTTTTTGAAATGCTCGATCGCGCCTTTGAATTCCTCCTCGTGTTTTTTAATGAAATCGTTCATAAAATAGAATTTAGAATCTAGAAAGTAGAATTTAGAAAATAAGGGACGCGACCGTACCTCAAATAACCCCCTTCTGATTCCCCCTTCTCCCTTCGATTTCACTCAGGGCAAGTCTAAGGGGGAAACCAAACTTCCCCTCGTCACGCGGCACGCGTCCTTTATTACATTAATTTCTTTATTTCTTGTTTTCTTGCTTCAGTGCTTCAGTGTTTTAGTGTTTCAATGTTTTCTTGATTTCTTGCTTTCTTGCTTTTTTGTTTTCTTGCTTGTCTCCCAAACTTACTGCTCCACCTCCTTCACGCCGGCGAAAATCGTCGCTGTTTGTTTCGGGTGGACGAGAAGAGCGCTCACCACGCGAGTAGTCGGCGTTTTCTTCACTACCCAATTTTCTCCGCCGTCAACGGACTTGTAAACCGCGGTGTCTGTGCTGTAATAAATGTAATTAGCGTTCGTCGAATCAATCGCCACCGAATAAATCTGCTCGCCGGCGGGCAAGGTCAACAATTTGAGTTCCGACCAAGTCGCGCCGCCGTCCAAACTGCGCAAGAGCCCGTACTTATTCGCGTAAACCACGACATTCTTGCTGCTCGTTCCCAACGCGAAATCAGAAAAAACTTTCGCGCCTTGAAAATCCTTCATCGCTTTATTCAAATCCTCCCAAGTCACGCCTTTATCCGTCGTCCGCCACAATCCCATTTCCAGCACGCCAAAATAAATAATCCGGCTGTCATTCGGATCCACAATGATTTTCTGCACTCGGTTCCCGAAATAACCGATTTTTTTCCAAGCCAATCCCTTATTGCCGCTCTGCAAAACCGTGCCGTCGCTCAACCCGACCCAAATAATATCTGGAATATACCAGTCAACGCCCAGCGCGGTAATTTTTCTTTCAGCATTATCCGTGTAATAAACCTCTTTCCACGTTCGAGCGCAATCTTCGCTTTTATAAACCTTGCTTTCCACCGCCGCGTACAACGTGCATTTGTCTTTGGGGTCAATCACCACGTCGCGCACGAACCCGGCTGGTAATTTTTCCGATTTATTCCAGCCGGCGCCGCCGTTATACGAATAATACAAGCCGTCAGCGCGCGTGCCCATGTAAATCGCTTCGCTGTCCGACGGATCGAATCGCATGAAATAAACGTCAATGTCAGCGATTGAACCAGGGGTTTCGCCGGGGGTCATCAAATACGAACGGTGTTTCCACGTTTCAAACCGGTCAGTGGTGTAAAAGACCCCGCCCAATTTGCTGGTCGCTGTTTTCTGTTTAGTGATTTTAATGCAACCAGTCGTTCCCAGCGCGACGAAGGCGATGAGAATAATTAACAAAATGTTCCTCCTCAACATAATGTTTTTGTTATGAATTTAATATGTTAATTAAATAAAGCCGCGTTCCGCCGTTAATACCATTTTACCTAAAATAATAAAAAGCCGCAACTGAAAAGAAAAAATAATACAAGATGTACTGATTTTTACAGATATACAGATGAGGGCAGAGAAGATGAACAGGATAAACAAGATAATAGCGTTAAAAATCCAAAACTCAAAGTTCAAAGCCCAAAGTAAATTTAAAATGTAAACTTCCACGGGCTTACGCCCGTGGCATTAACCTATTTCAAGCTGCGCTTGCCCGCTATCCTCTCGTCCTTGATTTTCAATGTATTTTCTTACTGCTGCTTCATTCACTCCCACCGTTGATACAAAATATCCATC
>JACRNX010000013.1 GCA_016214755.1 Candidatus Falkowiibacteriota bacterium | reverse complement strand
GAGCGTTCAGTTTGGCGCGCGCCTGCCCGCCGAAGCCTCGGCGCAGGCGAGAAGCGCGCCGTCAGTTCTGTTCAAAATAGGTTCGGACTTTGTCATATAATTGCACCAAGATTAAACTTTCCGATTTTTGCCCGATCGATTCAGCCGCGCGAAGCACGGAAAGGTAGGGAAACACTGGCTCGCCGCGCACGGCGCGGCTCGCCAAGCGCAAGTTCGAAATCCCTTGCGATTTTAAGTATTTGCTTTGCCCAATAATTTTATGAATATGGAACAACATAAATTTTTCCTTTACGCCCGCAAGTCCACCGATGTGGAAGATAAACAAGTCAGGTCTATTGAAGACCAGATCGCAGAATTGCGCGCCTTTGCCGAACAAGAAAATCTGAAAATTATTGATGTCCTTATTGAAAAGCAAAGTGCCAAAATTCCGGGCAGACCGATTTTTAATGAAATGCTAGACAAAGTAGAACGAGGTGAAGCTAACGGAATTTTGGCTTGGCACGCGGACAGATTGGCGCGCAATTCTGTGGACGGCGGGCGTATCATTTATCTTTTGGACACTGAAAAACTTGCGAGCTTGAAATTCCCAACGCTGTGGTTTGAAAATACGCCGCAAGGAAAATTTATGTTGAACATTGTGTTTGGGCAAAGCAAATACTATGTGGATTCTCTTTCCGAAAACACGAAGCGGGGTTTGCGCCAAAAAGTGAAGCGCGGAGAATATCCCGGCCCCGCGCCTATTGGCTATATTAACGATAGCCGCACAAAAACAGTAGTAGTGGACAGAAAGAAGTCAAAAATCATTCGCGGGGCTTTTGAGCTATACGCCGAGGGTAATTCGCGGTTAGAAGATATTTCCGACTTTTTGGCGCAACGCGAGATACTGTCCCGCGGCGGAAAGAGAATCCACAAGACGAGGGCGACTTTTATTCTTTCCAATCCGTTCTACACAGGATTATTTCGCTACTCCAAAGAATTGCACGAAGGCAAGCACGAGCCAATCATCGCAAAGAAAATTTTTGATAAAGTCCAGGAGGTTTTGAAGCAGAGAGGAAGGCCGCACCACAAAACAAAGTATGAGCCGCAAGATTACTGCGGACTAATGAAGTGCGGCACTTGCGAAATGTCCATAACTGGCGAATACAGGGTTAAGAAACAAAAAAATGGAAATGTCCATGATTACATTTATTATCACTGCACAAAAAAGAATAAAGCAGTTAAATGCCCCGAACCCTGTATTCGCCAAGAGGAATTGGACAAACAAATTTCCTCTCTGCTTCAAAAATTTTCTTTGCGGGCGGATTGGGCGGAAAAACTTTTGGAAATGGCAGAAAAAGACAAAGCGGCATCCGCCCAATCCGTTTCTGCTTTTGTTCTTGAATCTCAAAATCAAATCTGCGCCATACAAGTAAAGCTCCAGCGACTTCTGGATGGATATTTAGAGCAGGATATTGAGCGCGAAATATACCGAGAACAGAAAGCAGTTTTGTTATCAGAAAAGAAGTCGCTGGACGAGAAAATGGCACGGATTGAACAAAAGCAGAATGATTGGCTCGAACCGATGAGAGAATGGATAAAAGTCGCTTCAACCCTCGTCAAAATCGCAAGGGATAGCAACCTTCTTCAAAAGAAGGTTGCCGCCAAAGAAATCTTTGGCTCGAACCTGCGCTTGGCGAGCCGCGCCGTGCGCGGCGAGCCAGTGTTTCCCTACCTTTCCGTGCTTCGCGCGGCTGAATCGATCGGGCAAAAAACGGAAAGTTTGATACTGGTGGGCCTGCTGGGACTCGGACCCAGGACCCCCACTTTATAAGAGTGGTGCTCTAACCGACTGAGCTACAGGCCCGAATTTGGAAGTGGGAGATTAGAAATGGGAAGTTAGAATAGAAAAAACAAATCACTAACTGCCAATAACATAACACAAGCGGAAAAAACTGTCGAGAACAAATTGCCAGAACCATGTTGACATTATATTTGACATTAAAAAAGGATATGATAAGGTCTTAATGAATTTTGTTCATTCAAAACCGTTCGTTATCAATTAACGCGCGAAGCGGAAATGAAAGGAGGAAAAATGCCGCTAATCACTGTTTATGGTTTGTCAAAATGGTCGCCGCATACGATGATAAAAGATTTGCGCGACGCTTGTTTAAATGTAAAAGAGCTTGGACTAACGGATCGAAAAGACGTTACGATTTATCCGGTCGCGAGCGATAGTATCTCAACTGATTCCGGCCCAATCATCATTATCGTTGAACTTCTGTTCGACCGGCCGGAGCGCACGCATGAAATCCGCCAGAAACTGGCGGAAGCGCTTGGCCAAGCGGCAAAAATTAGTTCCCCAAACCGTTCCGTTGAAGTAGCGGTAAAACGGTTTAACACGGAAAAGGACGCTTTTTGGGCAGGATAAACAGCATCAAGCCCCGCCAAGCCGGGGCTTTTATGTTTTAAATCTTTGCTTGACAAATTTTAATAAATTTGCAATAATATATACTCAAATCGGACGTTGACAACTCAACCCAAAAAGGAGGCAAAATGTATTTTAGATTTGGCACGCGAGAATCTGACCCGCATTTTTCTTGGATTATCGTAAAAAATCCGGCTTCAATGTTTGAGCGGGAACTGTCAAGGTCAGGCAATGGCGGAAAACGAAAAGTATTGGCCCGTTTTATTAATGGCGGCGCGCAAACATACGAAGGCCACGTGGAAAACGACTTGCTGGCATTTCTCGAGCACATGCGGGACTTGAATATGGGAAACTACGTCCACACCCAGCTCCACGCGGTCTGCCCATTCAACCTCAAAGGGTTTGACATTGTTTTTCGTTCGTCCTTGCGAGGAGAAAACGGAACTAAGGGCGAACTTTCGGACGCGGAGTTTCTCGCGGCCAAACTGTTTACCGCGGTCATCGGGCCATATCCCTGCCCGCGCGAACATCTCGTCGCGGTGTTTGACAGCGTCGGCATTGCCGCCGAAGTGCTCAACGACCGGACAAAATCAGCTTTTATGGCCAAGCTCGAAAACCGCGAGCCGCAGTCAACGACTGAATTTCTGCAAAAGATATATCTCCTTAGCTTTTATCTGACACTCGACTTCTTGCTCGAACGCTATGTCAAAGAAGAACAAATCGAAAAATTCATCGAAATGTGCAAGAGCTGGCTCAATACGTCAAGCTACCGCGATAAAGTCATTGCTAAACTCTGCGGCCGCAACCCAGAAATGATGGAGCGGTTTGAAGAAGGACTGGCGGAAGCGAAAAACGGCGAAGATGAAGAAGTTGAAGCAGATAAAGTTGAAACACAAGTCCGTAAACAAGGGCTTCATCAGAAAAGGCACCAACTCATTATTGAAAACAAGCCAACTGGCGCCGCCGTCATTATTGATCTCGGCTGTAGCGAGGGCAAACTGCTTCGGCGCTTGGCTGAAATTTCCCCTGACGCGAAAATAATCGGCGTTGACGCTGATGAAAGCCGCGTCAAGCGGGCGCGCCGGAAAAATCAATCGCCGAACACGACGATTCTGCATTCCAATATCCTCTACCCGCGGCTCCCCGATGAAGCGCTGAGACCTGATTTTCTCGTGCTGACCGAAGTTATTGAACACTTGCCTCGCCGCGATCGCCAAGCAATGATTGAAATGATTGTGAACGGCATTTGCCCGCGGACATTCATCCTGACGACGCCGAACTTCGAATACAATCCGCGCTACGGGCTCGTTCCCGGCGAATACCGCCACGGCGACCACAAGATTGAATTCAGCCGCGAACAATTTGAAGAAGAAATCACGCGGCCCATTTCGGAA
Source organism: Candidatus Falkowiibacteriota bacterium (assembly GCA_016214755.1). Lineage (GTDB taxonomy): Bacteria > Patescibacteriota > Patescibacteriia > UBA11705 > JABHMO01 > JACRNX01. Next base: position 20,261 of record JACRNX010000013.1, on the reverse strand, counting down.
AAATACGAAGTCATTGAGCTGAAAGTTCTGCCCGAGGAAGACCTCCAGCCGACTTTCTGCATTCTCTGCCGCCAAAAAGCGGAAGTCGAGGTTAACCTGCGAATCATGGCGCGGGTCAGAGAAATGTATCAGCCGCTCTACCTTGAAGTGACTGATTACGCGGTCAGCGAGAAGGAAATGCGCTATGGCTTAACCACTTACGGCTTTCTCGCGAACGCCAATAACATTTTCTATCTCGCGCCGACAGTCGCGCCGGTTGATTTCGACAGCCGTTTTCCAAAATACCTCGAATACCCGCAGTCCTGTTTCGACTACTACCGCGAACGCGGCATACGACGGCTTGTCGGCGAAGAAAAATATATGGGAAGTCGAGCGCATATTCTCGTTTTCCGCGACATTCAACAAGCGCGGCTATTCGGCTTTGATTTTCCGATTGTGATAATTTCGAGAAGCGGTTTGCCCTTTATGAATGATAAAGCCAAATTGCTCGCGATCCACGCGGAAATCGAAAAAAATCTCGGGGATTGGGATTTTATCGTTTTGGACGCCGAAGTAATGCCTTGGTCGTTCAAAGCAGGGCCGTGGTTCATGGATAAAAATTTCCGCCTGCCCGGCGAAACCGCGTTTCTCGCGCGCAGCTATGGCCACTATGGCTCACTCGAAAACGCGGTGGATTTCCTGCGCGTGCTCGAGCATTTCGCCGCCGACGCGGAGCTGGAAATCCGACCGTTCCACATGCTCGCGCGCGGCAAAGTGAAAACGCGGCGCGGACAAGGTGAATTCAGAAATATCCAAATCGGATTCCATATGCCGCACCGCGAACATCTGACGATTATTGAATCGCTCGCGGCCGGCAACGCGATTATAAAACCCTGCGTCTGGCACGAAGTTGACGTGGAAGACAAAGCGTCAATGGCGAACTCCATTGACCTTTGGCATTATTTCTGCGAACAAAATGACGGTGAAGGGTTTGTTTACAAGCCGGCGGATTTCCTAGTTTACGGCCGCGACGGATATCTCCGCCAGCCGGCGATGAAGGTCCGCGGCCGCGAATACTTGCGCATTATCTACGGCATTGACTATCTCGAACCAGAATGGTTCGCGAAAGTGTCAAAGCGCGGAACGCGAAAAAAGCGCGTGCTTGCCATTCAGGAACAAGAGCTGGCGATGAGAATCCTTCGCGCCTTTCTAAATCAAAGAGAAAATGAAAAACGGCGGTTTACCGCCGCCTTTCTAGGGATGGACGACGTTAATATGCGAAGCATTGACCGAACGCTCTAACTAAACATCAAGCCCCGCCCGCGGCGGGGCTTTTCTTTTTGTTGACAAGCAACCAAATGTTGTGATTAAATAAAATTGACGGCTTGCGGTTAAAGCCAAAACGAGGAAAATGAATTCATACACCGTTATTTACGAAACCAGGGAAGGAAGAATCTGTTTCAAGCCGCTTGGCAATGAAAAAAAATTCTCTGACGCCGCCAGACACGCGGAAAAAATGATTCTTCAGGCAGAAACGACTATTCTCGTTCTTTGCCGCGATGAAGACACGGACTCGCTAATTAGACATCTCAAAGGCCAATGCTCTTCGGCTCGTCCCGCTCGCGCAGAACAAGCTCAAGACAAGATCAGGGAATGTCCTTTCTCCCCTCTTCCCTCGGCTCCGCTTCGACGAATCCGCCGCGGGTAACAAAAACAACAAAATCAGCGCTCTTCAACGCTGATTTTTAATATAAATCCTAGTGTCGTAAAATATTGCGTCTCTACAAAAACACGAAACTTGCGCCCATCTTTTTTACCCCAATGCTTCAGTGTTTTAGTGTTTTAGTATTTTTTTGTTTTCTTGATTTTTTGTTTTTTTAATTTTTTGTTTTTTTAATTTCTTAACTCATTCCCCCTTCACCACTCCCAGCGGCCGCAACTTGGCGACTTTTTTCGCCAAACCAGCTCCGGCGACTATCTCAACAACCTCGTCAACATCCTTGTACGCCAATGGCGCCTCTTCCGCCAGCCCGCGGCTACTGCGGCAACGAATTATTATTCCTTGATTTTCTAATTGTTGTTTCAGCGAAACATTTTTCGCGAACACCGCCCGCGCCGCCGCGCCGCGCGACATCACCCTGCCCGCGCCGTGGCAGACCGAACCAAATGTTTCTCGCATCGCTTCTTTTGTCCCCGCCAAAATATACGAACTGGTGCCCATGCTTCCGGGAATAATCACCGGCTGACCGACTTTTTTGTACGCCTTCGGCGTTTCAACGTGTTCAGGCGGAAACGCGCGCGTCGCGCCTTTGCGATGCACGCAAACCTTTTTCATTATGCCTCCAATTTCATGTTCTTCAATTTTGGCGATATTATGCGCCACGTCATAAACTAATCGCAATTCTTTTTTATCGCGTTTCAAAACATTATTCCAAACGCCGCAGACAGCATGTGTCATTAGCTGTCTGTTCGCCCAAGCGAAATTTGCCGCCGCGGACATTGCTTTCAAATAATCCTGACCTTCTTTTGATTTTATCGGCGCGCAGGCCAGCTCGCGATCCGGTAGTTTAAATCCGAATTTATCCAAATTTTTATTGAACAAGCGCACATAGTCCGTGCAAACCTGATGGCCCAGTCCGCGCGAGCCGCTGTGAATCATTATCACCACTTGATTTTTAAATAAACCGAACGTCTTCGCGATTTCATCGTCAAAAATTCCTTCGACGTATTGCGTTTCCAAAAAATGATTGCCAGAACCGAGCGTGCCTAATTGATCATGGCCGCGTTTTTTCGCGAGGTCGCTGACTAAATCCGCGTCCGCGCACTCAATTCGTCCGTTGGCTTCACAATGTTCCATATCTTCTTCGCTCGCGTAATTGTTCTGAACCGCCCATTTTATCCCTTCTTTCAGCGCTTTATTAAGCTCGGCTATGCTGATCGTCAACGCGCCGCCGGACCCCACGCCGCTCGGAATGTCACGCTGTAATTGATTCATGAAACTGACTAAAGACGGGCGGACTTCGTCTTTCATCATTGACGAGGCGAGCAAACGGACTCCGCAGTTTATGTCATAACCGACCCCGCCCGGCGAAATAATCCCGTTTTCCAAATCAAACGCCGCCACTCCGCCGATCGGAAAGCCATATCCTTCGTGCATATCCGGCATAGCCAAAGCGTAGCGCTGGATGCCGGGCAGTGTAGCCACGTTTTGCAACTGCCACAATGATTTATCTTCTTTGACTTTTGAAAGTAATTTTTCATTCGCGTAAAACCGCGCTGGCACTCTCATTGAGTCGTATTTTGGAATTTCAAAAAGATAATCGTTAATTTTATTCAACTTAATTGCCATAAATTTAAATTCTAAACAAATCCCAAATCTTTAATTTTCAATTCTCCAAATTATTTGTGATTTAGGACATTAAAAATTGAAATTTGTTTAGAATTTAGAATTTCGAATTTAGGATCTGGTGCTAATCCTTAAATATCAAACAAAACCACCGCCTCAAATCCGCCTTTATTTTTTTTAATTTCTAAATCATGATACGTCGCCGCTTTCACGTCAAACCGATCAGCCATGGACGCGATGCCGCGAATTTTTGTTTTAACTGAATTTTTCGTCAATTTTAAAATCTCAATGTTAAAATAATTCTCTTTTTCAACTTCATGAATGCCGATAAGTTCGTTCAGCCAATCAACCAGCAAGCTTTCCTGGTCAGCGGACTCGACTCTTATTTCGCGCCATTCACCCGCCGCTTTCGGCAATAACTCTCGGCTGTCAATTGAACGAAATAAAGCAAGGCCGGCGTTCTTAAATAACTCTGCCAACGTTCTTCCGCGGACTTTGATTTTTAAATCAGTTGGATGCTCCAAAATTTGAAATGACTTCATAATTCGTAACCCCTCTCGTTCTCCCCTTATCCTAAGGGGAGAAGCTTACTCATTATAACAAAAAACCAAAATAAAGAGGAGTCAAAGTTTGTGAACTTTGACTCCCTGTTTTCGACTAACCCTATTCGCCGCCGTCGTCCGGCGCCTCCTTCGTTATCTTCCCCGTTCTTTCCAGCTCTCCCTTGCGAACTTGCCGGCAATGAGCCAGCCCCCAGTGATACCACGGACATGGCTCATTGGGTGTTGAAACGCATTTGCCAAACTGGCAATACACCTGCCTGCTCGGCTCGAACCCCTCTGGATTCACCGCGATCAACGTCAATTCGACAATCCGCTCGAGCGATAGCACTGACGGCGAAACGTTCTGCGCCGTCAAACTGCCGTTCAGAATAAACTGGCCAGCGTGGTGATAATACCACACGCCCAGCGGGCACATTCCCTCATCAGCGAGCCGGCGCCAGTCGCGCTCCACAACATTATCACGCGCAATTTGCTCTTCAATCCTCAGCATCCGCGCCAGATTGAAAAGCTTCAAACCCGCGCGTTTATCGGTGAAGATATGGACATTGCCGGTTGTCCGGCGCTGGATTGTGATATCTGCGTTGTGAACAGCGCGGCCTGCGTTCGAAACCTCATCATTATCCGATTGGATAACAACCAGCTTCAACGGGCCGTGCGGGCCAGGTATGTTTTCTCTGATGTCAGCCTTAGCGCTGATCTCATCCAACGCGTTCTTGAAAAGTTGACGCTGGAATTCAGCGCATTCTTCCAGAAACTTCTTCCAGTCATCTGCCACCTGCGGCGCTTCCGGATGTTGCTCCTTGAGCAACGCGATAATCTTCTCGCTCCGGAAATCGCCGCTTGGCTTTTTTTCCAAGAGCTTGGCCAAAAACGCTGTCTGCGCCCAGTTAATCACCGCGGCTGTTCTGTGGCGATTCGCCTTGTGCGCTTTTTTTATCAAAGCGCCGATCGCCTGCGGATGATCCTTTCCTTCAGTATCAATCCGCTTCACGTATCGAAGCGTACTGAACAGTTCCGGCCGCTCGCGCGCGCCAAGGGCGTTGGCCACCAATGTCGCCGCGCATTCCTCGGTCTTTTTCTCTGTGCCCGGCACATGGTGTTCGTCAAAGGCGTCGAACATAACGCCTACCCGAATCACGTCATCGCGCGCGTACTTCTGCACGAATTCCTCGGTGCCGAACTTTTCCATCAAAATGGCAGAAAGTATCTCGTCCGCGTGCGGATAGGCGTGGGTTAGAAACCACACTGTCTTTTCCGCGACCTGAATTTGAAACCGGATATAGTTTCCGCTCACTTCAATCGTTCCGACCTGTTCCATCTTTACCTCCTTTTTTGGTTAAATTTATGGAACTTTGAACAAAAAATTATATCACATAAACAATTATCTGTCAATTGTCGTCAATCATGAGCTAAATTTGCATAAAATATCCCTCTGATTGTCATTGCGAGAAGTTAGACGACGAAGCAATCCCAGAGCCTATAGTCTCGAGATTGCTTTGTCGCCCCGACGTACGTCGGGGTTCCTCGCAATGACGAATCGCGTGCATTTTGCTCATCTTTGGCGGAAATCTTACAACTTAAATCTTAAATCTTTAATCCACGGACAGAATGATATTCTGTCCCTACAAATTAAAAAAAGGGGCTCTGTTGTTACAGAACCCCATCCGCCAGCAATTTGTTGTTCAAGGCGTTAAGATGCAGGAAGCAGTGCTGGCGGAAACCTTAGTTGTTCTTTTTCAAGTTGAACGGCCCATTTTTGAATTTGCCGTCCTTATAGCTGTAACTGTAAAAACCAGACATTTCATCGCTGGCCGCGGTTTCAGAAGTAAGGATTAACGTGAATTCATCAGCACCGCAACTCAACGTAAAATCCTTATTTTCCAAAGTTCCACTGCAATCAGCCACTTCCGGTAGCGATGAAATCACCAACTGCGCTTTGAGATAGGAAACACTTTGCATGATGGTCAAGGTGTAATAAGTGAATGTCATTGAATCAGCGTCAAGCACTGCCAATTCCCACTGGCCATTGAGATCACAGCCAGAACAAGGATACAGCAGGCACTTGCCTATCTTTTTCTCAAAGTATTTATCCGCCCCGCAAAAAGCGACGCAACCTTTTTCCGGGTCATAATAATAACCTTCAGGACATTCAGGAGTATCAACTCCAACGCTGTCAATCGTGTCAACGCCGACGCTGTCCACAGTGTCATTTCCGACATTATTGATGTCAACCGTGTCTTCGTCGGGAATCACTGTCGCGCCGTCATCGGACGAACTGTCTTTTTTTTCTTCACCAGTTTCAACGTCCTGACTTGCTGATTCCTGCTCGACGTCAATTTTATCATTCTGAACCTCGGGCTTCTGCTCAACATCCTCCAAATCAAGCGCAGTGTTTTCGTCGTTTCTTCCGCTGTCCGCGTCCATAAACGCGACTTCCGCGTCAGCGCTCGAGTCGAACCCCGCGTCAGTTTGAACGCTGTCTTCGGCGTCAATCTTGACGACACTATCCAGCGCGTCTTGCGCGGTGTCAAACTTTTCCGTCGGCGGATGCCCCGGCGGCAGGCACGAAATGAGGCAACCAATCATTCCCGCGAATACCCAGTTTCCTTTACGCATTTTATCCTCCTTCTCTTGTCAAATATCCACATCTAAATCAGTATAGAACAGAAAAAACGCTTTGTCAATAATTGTCAACCCGTTTGTCAACCCGTTCGTATCTGTTCATTGTAGAGACGCAATTTATTGCGTCTCTCGCAGAGACGCGATTAATCGCGTCTCTACAAGAAACAATCAAACGAACGGCATCGCAGGGAACAATATAACGTGCTTGACTTTTCCTGTCAGTTTGATATAATAAAAAAACTGCAATAACTCTTCGCCTGTCACCCTTCGAGAACCTCAGGGTGACAATCATAATGTCATGCTGAGGCTCTCGAAGCATGACAAAGAAGACGATCACCGGCTAAGAAACATGAGGCAAGCGATTTGGATGTCAGCAACGACTGGGATGCAGTTCGCCACGACTGCGTCAGTGTTTCCGCCTCACGGCTACCCGGCCGGTAAGCAGAACTGCCAAACAAAAGAGAGCCTCGCCATGGCGGGGCTCTCTTTTTGTTTTCTGTACAAACTATACAACAGCACCAGCGCGGACAGCGTGAGGATTTTCAATCACCGCCCAATGCGCGCATTGCGGACAGATGGCGAAATCCTCTTCAGCGTTAGCCGCATAATGCGCTATCTTGCAGTTCGGCGGCCTGCCAAAAATCGGCTTCGATAGCATTCCTTTATGCCCGCAGGCCTTGCAAACCAATTTGGCTTGGCCTGTTCCCAAAAGCCGTTTGCGCGCCCCTGAAACCGTATCATCTTCAAGTTCTTTCAACGCTATTTGAGCTGCTTCTATGACTTTGATGGAAATAGCTCTTGTGCGGCAATAACCTTTTTCATCCGGACGACATCTATGTGAATTCCAAACAGCCATTTTACTCCTCCCTGTCGGCTCGCGCGCCGATGTTAGTCAATTTAATATTAATTGACATTATGTTTAATGTCAATGTCTTGCAAAATATTCAAACCGCATATTTCTCTTTCCAAATAAAACTGAACTTGATTTTTTAACAGACAAAATAACTGCTGATTTTCGTCTTTTCGAAGCCGCAAATTTTGACAGTCGCCGGCGCTGATTCTGCGGATAACTTGGACGAGCCGTTGGTTATTTTTTTCGCCCGCTTGTTCAATGGTTTTTAATTCATAACCGCAAAAAGATAATAATTTAATGATAAAAAAATTCAGCCAGAACTTTTTAACTGTTAATTTATTTTCACTAATAATCTTTTTCAACGTAAAAACCGCCAGTGCAAAAATTTTCCGGTTTTTCTCGTCTTCCGGCGATGATTTATCCAACAACTCCAAGACCGCGGCGTAAAAATAAAAATCCGGTTCGGCGGCGACGACAAATCTTTCGTCTAAACAAGCGTGCGTCAATTTCTTAAAATTCCTGCCAGACGCGAATAAAATTTCAACAATGCCAGGCGTATTAATTTGTCCGGATAATTTGCTTTTAATTTTACGGACGCCGGCGCTGATGACTTTTATCTTGCCAAAATCCTCGGTGAAAATCGAAAAAAGGAGGTCTGCTTCCCTCCACGGTTTTTTAGCGAGCACGATTCCTTTTGTCTTATATATTTGAGTCATGATTTCTCTTTTACTAAATAACCCCCCTCGCCCCCCTTATCTTAAGGGGGGAATTTAGACGATCTAAATAACTCTGCAAAATCGCGGCCGCAGCGATTTCGTCATCACTCACTTTTTTCGCTCCGCGAAATTCCCTTTTCAAACGCTCCGCCAGTCGCGTTGACAGCCGCTCATCCTCGAATTCAATTTTGACGCCAAGTCCCTCGAGTTCAGCCACGAACGATTTATACGATTCTGCTAATTTTTTTCCTCCAGACAAACTAACCGGCTCGCCGATGACGATAACGTCGATTTTCTCTTTTTCGATAATCTCTTTTAATTTGCTAACAACTTCTGAAAAACTGTGAAACGACAAAGTCAAAATCGGGCTGGCGATTTTCATTTCCCCGCTGGCGATAGCCAAACCAATTTTCTTTTGTCCCCAATCAATGCCGAGGTAGTTCATAATGAAAACAGAAAATAGAATGTAGAATCTAGAAAATAGAATGTAGAATGGGAAAAACTCTCTAACAAACTTCTATTTTCTATTTTCTACTTTCTATTTTCTACTTTGTCAGCACTTCGCACCCATTTTCAGTCACCAAAACCGTGTGCTCAAAATGCGCGCACAAACTATGGTCGCGCGTGATTACCGACCAATTGTCATTTTGAACGAGAATATGAAAATCACCGGCGCTGACCATTGGTTCCAGCGCCAAAACCATTCCTTCTTTTAATTTAAAACTGAATGCCGGCGAAAAATAATTGGGAATCGCCGGTTGCTCATGCACAGCGTGCCCCACGCCATGGCCGACCAGTTCGCGAATAACGGAAAAACCCTCTTTTTCAACATACGCCTGCACCTTGGCGCTGATTTGGATAATATCTTCGCCTGATTTAATGTTTTTCAACCAAACATCTAACGCTTTACGAGTAACTTTAATCAACTTTTTCGCTTTTTCATTAATCTTCCCAACGCCGACCGTAACCGCCATATCAGTGTATAATCCGTTGGCGTTTGGATGGCGCATGCCGATATCTAGACCGACAATGTCGCCGCTTTTTAAAATATAATCGCCGGGCACGCCGTGGACGATTTGTTCATTGACCGAAGTGCAGAGCGCCGCTGGATACGGATTATTTTTTTCGCCATATCCCTTGAACGACGGCGCGCCGCCATTTTCCAAAATCAACCGCTCCGCCAGTTCGTCAAGTTCGCGGGTAGTAATTCCCGGCTTGGCCGCTTTGGCGATTTTTTTGATTATGCCCGCCAAAATTTTGCCTCCTTGCTTTAAAATTTTGATTTCATCGGCGGATTTTAATAGCGACATATTATCTCTTCAAATTTTTTTCAAAATCTCCTTGAAAATCTTATCAGGCGGTTTCACACCATTGATAAAAATAATCCGCCGCGTCTTTCGATAAAAACTTGCGACCAGCCGCAGCCGTTTTTTATACTCATTGAAACGCCGTTTGATGACAAGCGGCTGGTCGTCCTCGCGGACAATAAGTGGCAGTCCGCAAGCCGGACAAATTCCGCTCGCATAGCCCTTCATTCCCAGCCGGAAAATTAAATTACACTTGGCGCAACTTTTGCGCTGTCCCAATCTTTTAATCGCGGCGGCGAGCGGCAGGTCAATGTAAATGGCCATGGCCGCCGGCAATTTAAATTTATTTAAAATTTTTTCTAACGCCTTCGCTTGCCCCGAAGACAAAGGAAAAGCGTCAAAAATTATTCCCCGGCGCAATGCCAGCCGCCGCATCTTTTTCTCAACCAATGCCAGTATCAAATCATCTGGCTGGGGCACGCCGGCGTTATAACGTTTTCTGATTTCTTGACTTAATTTGTCGCAGCTATTTTTTTTCAACAACTCTCGAATTAAAACGCCGGTGGAGATGTAATCCAAACCCAATTTTTTCTTCAACAAATCCGCCTGCGTCCCTTTGCCAGAACCCGGCGGCCCCAATAGGATAATAACTTTTTTCATATTTTTTCTAATTAGGAACGCATATTATGCATTCCCTACAGATAAAATTATAACAAAAAAGCTGGAAAATACCAGCCCAATAAAGCAGAAAATAGAATATAGAAAGTAGAAGTTTGTTAAAGGATGTCTTTCTGTATTCTACATTCTACTTTCTAATTTCTATTTTCTAACTAAAACCCTTCATAATCCCTCATCGTCAATTGAGCTTCAACCTGCTTCATAATGTCAATCACCACGCTGACCACGATCAAAATGCTCGTGCCGCCGATGACCATGCCCTGCAATCCAGACACTTGCTGCAACAACATTGGCAGGACGGCGATGATCGCCAGAAACAGCGCACCCGTCAAAGTAATCCGGCTAATCGTGTTCTGTAGATATTCCGCCGTCGGCGTGCCCGGCCGAATGCCAGGAACAAATCCGCCGTTTTTCTGCAGGTTTTCCGCGATTTGGTATGGATGAAAAATAACCGCCGTGTAAAAATAAGTAAACGCGAAAACCAGTAAAAAATAAATAATGCCGTAAAAAGAATGATTGTTGAATAAATCAATTATCCATTGACCCGCGCCTTTGACTATGGCCGAACTGGCTCGCAACATGAATTGCGCCACCATCGGCGGAAAAAGAATTATCGAAATGGCGAAAATAATCGGAATAACGCCAGCGGTGTTAACGCGAATCGGCAAATGCGTGTTAGTGCCGCCATACATCTTCATCCCGCGAACTCGCTTGGCGTAGGAAACCGGTATATTCCTTTGGCCTTCGGTAATGATAACGACTCCTAAAATCGTAATCAAGGCGATCAGCGCGAAGGCGCCTAAATTGATTACCTGCTCTCGGCTAAAATTTACCGCTACTTCTTGAATTACCTGCGGAATTCGCGAAACAATGCCGGCAAAAATCAAAAGCGAAATGCCATTGCCCACTTTTTTTTCCGTAATCAGTTCGCCGAGCCACATTAAAAAAACTGTTCCCGCGGTAATAGTAATTAACATTGCTGCCAAATTGATCCAACCGGTATCGGTGATAATCGGCTTCGCCGACTGCTTGAGAACAACGATCATGCCGTATGCTTGTAATATGGACAATGGTACAGTGGCGATCCTCGTATACATATTGATCTTTTGCCTGCCTGTTTCTTCTTTAGACATTTCCTCAAGTTTGGGAATAATCATGGCCAGCAATTGAAAAATAATTGAAGCGGTGATATATGGCGCGACGCCCATCATCACCACGGAAAAATTTTGCATGCTGCCGCCGGAGAATAAATTCAACAAACCGAAAATCTGGTTGGAACCGAAAAAGTCGCGGAGATTTTCAAGATTTACTCCGGGAATCGGAATGTGCGCGCTCACCCGAAAAATCACCAGCATGCCTAAAACAAACAATATCTTGTTTCTCAAATCCCTGATTCGCCAAATTTGTGTTATCTTTTCCCACATAGTCCAAAATTAGAATTTAGAAAGTAGAAAATAGAAAATAGAAGTATTTTAAAGGATGCTTTTAAAAATTCAAATTCTAGATTCTATTTTCTAGATTCTATTTTCTTTTTATCGTCCTCACTCAATTCAATTATCTTCCCGCCAGCTGATTCGATAAGCTTTCTCGCCGACGCGGACACTCGACAGCCGAAAACCTCTATTTTTTTATCAAATTTGTCTTCCGGCGTGCGCAATAAAATTTTAACCGGCGCGTTCATGTCCGCAATCATCTTCTTTTCATAAAGCAAACCCGGCGTTATCTGCGCTTCATCCTCGAATCTGCTTAAACGAGAAAGATAAACCACCTGCGCCTTGAAGTAACGCCGGCGCATACCTTTAAATTTCGGCAGAGTCAATAACATTCGCTTAAATCCGCGAAGCTTTAATTTGTTTTTTCCGCCAGTGCGCGCCCGCTGGCCTTTTATGCCGCGGCCGCAATAAGTGCCATGGCCCGAAGCGTTTCCGCGGCCCAACCTTTTCTTCGTCTGTTTTCTGTGCTTAATGTTATGCAATCCTAAGGCCATATTATTTTTCTTCATTAATCATCTTGTTCTTTGATTTATTCTCAACTTGATTCTTTATTTGTTCCTCTGCCTCTGTTTCTTTCTTTTTTTCTTTCCTCAATGGCTTAAACATTGTCAGAGCAATCATAAGCGCCTTCACGTTTGTCACTTTATTGCCCGTGCCTAAAATTTTGCCGACAATATTTGGCACACCAGCAAGTTCCAGCATCACCCGCATCGCGCCGCCGGCCTTAATTCCCGTGCCTTTAGGCGCTGGCTTCATCAATAATTTCGCCGCTTTGAATTTATAATGAATCTGGTGAGGAATCGTTTCGTTTACGATTGGAATCGCGATCATGGTCTTTTTCGCTTTGGTAACCGCCTTGTTAACCGCGATAGTAACATCCGCTCCCTTCGCCAAGCCATATCCCACTCGCCCCTTTTTGTCGCCAATCGCCACGCAAGCGCGAAACCTCATTCTTTTACCGCCAGCCATGACTCTGGTTACTCTCGCCAAATCAATAATCTTTTGCTCGAATTCTGATTCGGGCTTCATCGCTCCGCCTCTTTTTGATTTTGTCCTGTCTCTTTTTTCCATATTTAATTTATTTTCGTTTCGCTTAAAATTTTAATCCGCCTTCGCGCGCGCCTTCCGCCGCCGCCTTGACCAAGCCGTGAAATTTATACGCTCCGCGATCAAAAACAACTTTTTCCACGCCTTTATCCACCGCTTTTTTAGCGAGAAGCGCGCCAGCCAGCCGCGCGACATCTTTTGGTTTCATGCCTTTTTTCTTCGCCACTTCAAAATCGCTGGCCGCGCAAATTGTTTTTCCTTGTTTATCGTCAATTATCTGCAGATAAAAATGTTTCGAGCTCCGAAAAACCGAAAGCCGCGGCTGTGTTCGGCGCGCTAACATCGCGCTTCGGACCCGCCGTCGCCTCAACTGCTTTTTATCTTGTGTTATTTTTTGGATGTTCTTCATAAATACAGATTACGGATTTATACGGATGTACGGATTTTTTGAAACAGAGAGTTAAAGATTTTATTTGTAACATTTGTAGCGATTTGCCTGCCCTGAGCTTGCCTGCGGTGAGCTTGTCGAACCCGTCGAAGGGTAATTCGTAGCAACATTTATTTCTTGATTTTTAATTTCTTAATTTCTTGTTTTCTTGTTTCAGGGCTTCAGTGTTTTAGTGCTTATTTAAATATACCCTTATTTGTACATCTGTACAAATCCGAACATCTTGTATTACGCGGCCTTAGCCGCCGCCTTGCCGGCTTTGCGCCTGATTACTTCATCTGCATATTTTATTCCTTTACCTTGATATGGCTCTGGCTCCCTGATCCGACGGACATTCGCCGCCACTTCGCCCACCACTTGTTTATCACAACCGAAGAAAGTAATAACATTATTTTCCACTTTGCAATTGATTCCAATGGGCAACGCGAAATTAACCGGATGAGAATAACCGACATTCAATACTAACTTGCTTCCTGAGACCGACGCTTTATAACCAATGCCATTGATTTCCAATTTCTTTTCGAACCCATGCGTTACGCCTTCCACCATATTAAAAATTATACTGCGGAACAAACCCCACAGCGCTCGCTCTCGATGATCGTCCGGATGATTAACGCTGATATTCATTATTTTATTTCCAGAGTCAATTTCAATTTTAACCGCCCGATGCAGTTCCTGCTTTAATTCGCCTCTCGGACCTTTAACCAATATTAAACTGCCGTCGACTTTTGCTTCGACTCCGGCTGGCATTTTAATTGGCATTTTTCCAATCCGCGACATATAAAAAAATGAAAAATAAAAAATAAAAAATGAAAAATCTAGAATACAGTACAAATTACCTCGCCGCCTAATCCTAATTTTCTCGCCTCCCTTTCCGTCATTACTCCCTTCGAAGTCGAAATTATCGCCAAACCATAATTATTCAGCACTCGCGGCAGCTGTTCTTTTTTCACGAAAATACGTTGCCCGGCCTTACTCACGCGGCGAATATCATTAATCGCTGGCTTTTTGTCATTGTATTTCAATGCTATTTTCAATGATTTGAATCCGCTTTCTTCTGATGTTACGACTTTATCTAAATATCTTTCTTTCTCCAAAATTTTCGCGACCGCGAATTTAATATTGGAAAATGGAACCAAAACTTCATCCTTACGGGCGGATAAGGCGTTTCTTATGCGTGTCAGCATATCGGCAATTGGATCTGTCATGGTCATAAGTTTATTTCAACTTAAAAAATTTAAATAATTAAAGCTACCAACTGCTCCTCGTTATTCCCGGCACCTCCCCTTTTTCCGCTAATTCGCGAAAGCAAATACGACACATACCAAACTGGCGCATGAAGCCGCGGACTCGTCCGCAACGCCAACAACGCCGAATAGTTCTCGAGGAAAATTTCGGTTTTTTTTGCGATTTAACGAATTGGGCTTCGGTTGACATATAGAAATTTGGGAAATTCGTAATCCGTAATCCGTAATCCGTAATTCGTAATCTGTAATTTGGATTTTGGAATTTAAAGTTTGTTTAGAATTTAGAATTTCGGATTTAGAATTTGAATTTATTTATTTTCTTTAAATGGAAATCCTAAACTGCGCATGAGCTCGCGGCCCTCCTCGGCATTTTCCGCCGTTGTGCTAATGCATACTTGCAGGCCGTGGACCTTTTCGATTTCATCTTGACTAACTTCAGGGAAAGCGACGCATTCTTTGAAGCCCAACGAATAATTTCCTTGGCCATCAAAGCTGGCCGGAGAAATTCCGCGAAAATCACGAATTCGCGGCAAGGTTACTTTCACCAAACGCTCCAAAAAATCCCACATTCTTTCGCCGCGAATAGTTACCTTAACTCCCACCACCATGCCCTCTTTTGTTTTAAAATTGGAAATCGCTTTATTAGTTATGGTTTCAACCGGCTTCTGTCCGCTGATCTTGGCGATTGTCTTTTTAATCATCTCCAGGTATTCTTTGTCCTTTTGTCCGCTGCTCACGCCCACGTTCAACACCACCTTACCGAAACGCGGCACGGACATTTTATTTTTGTAACCAAACTTCTTCATCATCAGCGGAATCGTTTCTTCGATATATTGTTTTTTAAAATTATTCATAGTTTTAATCTATCGCCTCTTTGCATTTTTTGCAAATTCGAATTTTTTTCCATCCTTTGGCGTCCGTCTCAAGCAATTTATACCCAACGCGGGCCGATTTTCCGCAACGCGGACAGACAAGTATAACATTCTCCGCCCTAATTGGCGCGGGAAATTGAATCCGCTGGCCCTTTTCTCCTTCTCGGCGCGGCCGAACGTGTTTGTATCGCAAATTTAAATTTTCCACCACGACTAATCCCTTTTCAGGGATCACCTGAATAACTTTGCCTTGATTGCCTTTTCCTGTTTTGTCTCCCTTTTTAGTCCGCCGTACCCGGTCCTTGCCTTTGATAATTTGCACTTTGTCGCCTTTTTTTATCTTCATATTTATTGTTTTTTATAGAACTTCCGGCGCGAGAGAAATAATTTTACTGAACCCGCGCTGGCGCAATTCTCTCGCTACTGGCCCAAAAATGCGCGTACCGGTTGGTTCTTTGGTCTTTTTATCAATCAAAACAACCGCGTTATCGCCGAATCTAATATACGTTCCATCTGGACGCCTCGTTTCTTTTCGCGTTCGAATAATCACGCCGTGATGCACTTCTCCCTTTCTAACCATGCTGTGCGGCCGCGCCTCTTTAATGGTAACGGTCACTATGTCGCCAATCCTGCCATAACGTTTTTTATGTCCGCCAAAAACCTTGATGCACTGGATTCTCCGCGCGCCCGTGTTGTCCGCTGATTGCAGAATAGAACGATGTTGAATCATAAGTAGAAGAAAATAGAAAGTAGAAAATAGAATTTAGAATTTAGCCCGCCAGCGTCGGGACGAGCCTCGAAGGACGTAATTGATAATTATTTAGAGGGTACGGTAATTGATTTCTTAATTTCTTATTTTCTTAATTTCTTATTTTCTTATTTTCTTAATTTTTTATTTTCTTATTTCAATATCTGAATTAATCGCCAACGTTTTTCTTTGCTCATCGGCCGGCATTCGCGGAATCGCACCAAATTACCTTCGCGGCATTCATTCTTTTCATCATGCACCTTATATCTCCTGCTCATCTTATATTGTTTTTTGTATCTCTTGTGCGTTACTGTCCGTGTAATCAAAACCACGGCGGTTTTATCCATTCTTTTCGACACCACTATTCCTTCGAATTCTCGTTCGATTTTTTTAATTTTTTGTTCTGACATATTTTGTTAAAAATTTCCACCGAACTTATTTACCTATGCTTAAATTATTTTGAATTGTTTTAATCCGGGCAATAGTCCTTTTTACCAGTCGCAGCTCCCGAATATTTTTAAGCTGTTTATTAGCAACCTTAAATGTTAACTGCTGTTTTTTTTGGCAATATTCCGAAAGTACTTTTTTTAGTTCGTCGCCAGTTTTCGTTTTTAAATCCCGCAACTTCATATGTTTAGTGCTTCGTTAAAAATTTCGTTCGCACTGGCAGTTTATCGCCTGCGAGCCGCAACGCTTCTCGCGCCGCTTCCTCGCTGATGCCGGCGATTTCCATTATTACTGTCCCTGGTTTAACCACTGCCACATAAAACTCCGGCGATCCCTTGCCCGTGCCCATTGTTGACTGACTGCCTTTCCTTGTTACCGGTTTATCGGGAAAAATTCGTATCCAAATTTTGCCGCCTCTTTTCACGAAGTGGGTAACCGCCCGGCGCGCGGCTTCAATTTGCTTCGAGGAAACCCATCTCTCGCTTACCGCCTTAAGACCGAATTGACCAAACACCACATCTGTCGCCCGAGACGCCACAAGCTCTTTGAACCGACCACGGCCCTTTTGCCATTTTCGATGTTTTACTTTTTTCGGGACTAACATATTTAAATTAATACGGATTACTGATTCGTACGGATGTACGGATTTTTTGAGATAGAGAGTTAAAAATTTTTATTTGTAACATTTGTAGCGATTTGCCTGCCCTGAGCTTGCCTGCGGTGAGCTTGTCGAACCCGTCGAAGGGTAATTTGTAGCAACTTTTATTTTTTATAAATTAAATGTCAAAACTTTATTTGATGATAGCTTTTATCGGGGACGAGCTTTCTTTTTTCAAAAATATATTTCCACGGTAAATCCAAACCTTTATGCCAATGGTGCCGAAAAGCGTAAAAGCAGTAACAAAAGCATAATCAATATCCGCGCGTATTGTGTGCAACGGCACTTTGCCTGATAGCAACTTTTCCGTCCGCGCGATTTCCGCGCCGTTCAAGCGGCCGCTTATTTCCACCTTCACGCCCTTGCCGCCGGCTTTCTCAACCTTCTGAATCGCTTGTTTCATCGCTCGGCGAAACGGAATGCGCTTTTCAATGTCAAATTTAATTCCTTGCGCCACGATCATCGCGTCCTGATTCGGATTCGACACTTCTTTTATGTTAACGTTCACCCGCACTTTTCTGTTTTTGAAATGCTTTCTCTCAATCTCTTTTTTTAATTCCTCGATGCCAATGCCGTTCCGGCCGATAATCATTCCCGGCCTGGCCGAATAAATGATAATGTTGACTTCTTTCGCTGTGCGTTCGATATTAACCTGCGAAACAAACGAGCTCAATAATTTCTTTTTTAAATACTCTTTGATATTCAAATCTTGGCGCAAATTTTGCGCGTAATTTTTAATCGCAAACCAACGCGAATCCCAAGTGCGCGTTTGTTTTACTCTAAAAATTTTTGGATTTATTTTTTTTCCCATAATTCTTTGTCCTGAACTAGTTTCAGGATCTTCCTTTACTCTCCCGCCATTCGGCGAAACATTTTTTTAAACCAGCCCCTCGGCTTTCCGATTTTCACCGGCCTTTGTTGCATATCGCGATAACCGCCGACGCGGCGCGGGTCAGTCGGTTCAACGGCATGGCCGTCTTTCGCGTCCGCCTTCACTCCTGTTTTTACTTTGTCTTCTAATTTTTCTTCTATCGCTTCGCTGTATTTTTCATCAACTTTCACGGTTTTAATTTTTTCCGCTTTCCCCTTTTTCTTGGTTTTGGACGGCACTTTTTCGTCAAAAACAACGCTGATAATCGAAGTCCGTTTCCTAATCGGCGTCGCCCGGCCATGCGCCCGCGGCATCCAACGATAAGCAGTTGGCCCATCGTCAACGCAAATTTCTTTTAAATACAAATTGCTTTTCTCCAATTCAAAATTATGTTCGGCATTAGCAAGAACTGATTTTAATAATTTTATCACCGGCTTGACCGCTTGCTTGTTTATTAAAGCGAGTTTATCCATGGCAACGGTCAAATCCAAACCGCGGACAGCGTCAACCACTAACCTGACTTTTCGTGGTGAAATCCTGATATATTTTACTTTGCCTTTGATAAACATAATGATTAAATAAAATCCTAAATCCTAATACCGAAATTCTAAATAAATTCCATCCTTCGATAAACTCAGGATGACAATTTCAAATTTTAAGCTCCGTGTCACCCTGAGCGATCCCTCCGCTCGCGAGCGGAGGGGGAGTCGAAGGGACGAGTTACAGATTACAAGTTACAAATTATTTCTCCACCGCGTCTTTCGCCTGCTCTTTGGCCATGCGGCCGCCGTGGGAGACGAACTTCCGCGTCAACGAAAACTCTCCCAGTTTATGGCCGACCATGTTTTCCACTACATTCACCTCGATAAAATCGCGGCCATTATGAACGCCAAACACAAAACCAACCATTTCCGGTGTAATTATCGCTTCTCTCGACCATGTTTTTATCATTGTTTTATCGCCCTGCTTCAATTTGCCGATTTTTTTGAGCAACCGGGCATCAATATATGGTCCTTTTTTCAAACTCCTAGACATAGAAAAAATTAAAAATGTAAAATGTGAAATTCGTAATTCGTAATCCGTAACTCGTAATCCGTAATTTGGAGGGTTGCCTCATCCGTCTCGTTTATCCTGTTCATCTCGTCCTCATCCGTACATCTGTAATAATCTGTACATCTTGTATTATCCGTACATCCGTACATAATCCGTAATCCGTACCTTTATTTCTTTTTGCGTCTTTGCAGAATCAATTGATTCGACTGTTTATTCAGTTTTCTAGTATGCACTCCCAGCGCGTGCTTGCCCCAAGGCGTTTTTGGATATTTAAGCCCGATTGGACTATGGCCTTCGCCGCCGCCATGCGGATGGTCAACCGGATTCATGTTTTTGCCTTTCACCGTTGGCTTGACCCCCATGTGCCGTTTGCGACCAGCTTTGCCAATGGCAATGTGCATATGTTCAGAAGCGCTGACCTGGCCGATGGTCGCTAAACATTCTTTGGGAACGAACCTAATTTCGCTCGAAGGCAACCGTAATTGCGCGAATTTTCCTTCCACCGCGACTAATTTGCACCACGCTCCCGCTGAACGCGCCATGATCGCGCCGCCGCCTGGCTTTAACTCAACATTGCAAATTATTGTCCCGATGGGAATATTTTCTAAAGCAGTGCAATTGCCTGTTTTTATTTCAATGTTTGACTTGGCGGAAATTAATTCATCGCCGATTTTGATTCCTTCGAGCGCCACGATATATCGTTTTTCACCGTCTTTATACCGCAAAAGGGCGATCCTCGCCGTGCGATTCGGATCATATTCAATCGTCGCCACTGTTCCCGGAACGCCGAATTTATCTCTTTTGAAATCAATTATCCGATAAAACTGTTTCTCTCCACCGCCGTGATGGCGCACAGTAATTTTCCCCTGCGCGTTGCGGCCGCCAGTTTTTTTTGTTATCGCAAGCAAGCTCTTCTCTGGTTTTACTTTCGAGAGGGAAGAAGAGTCAATAATGCTCATCTGCCGGCGAGCGTTGCTAATTGGACGATATACTTTAATACTCATAAAGTTAAATCCTAAATCCAAAATTCTAATATCGAAATCCTAAATAAATTCCAAATCACAAATTATAATTTTTCAAACTATACTACTCTATAAATTGTTTGAAATTTGAACATTGAGAAATTGAAGCTTGTTTAGAATTTAGATATTAGATATTAGGATTTTCCTAAAACTACTGACTTTCCGTACTTAACTTAATAATAATTTCATGAGATAATGAAAGCATATGAAAAACAAACATATGGCTTCATTATCCCGTGAACAGCGGGAAAAAGCGCGGTTTAAAGCCGCAAAACTTTTTGAAAAGAACGT
>JACRNX010000012.1 GCA_016214755.1 Candidatus Falkowiibacteriota bacterium | reverse complement strand
ATTGAGTTTTCCCGTTTTTTACTACGTGATATGAACCACACCGTCTGCACTTTTTTTGGGCATAAAATTAGAATAGTTAATTTATCTCTTAATTATAACCCAAAACGACGATTCTATCCTAATTTATTTACTATTAAACCTCATTCATTTTTTTGCTAATTGAGGGGCGAATTTTGATATTTTTTTGATTAGGGGAAACAAGGTGTCCCGCCCGTATACTCGGGCGGGACAATTTTTTATTTAGAGTATTATACGGACGTCGAGCTATTGACATTTTTAGCATAATTTGTAATAATTCCTTATTACCGAGATGGTCACGGTAATGTCCAAGGTAGCAAAAAGTCCTTTACAAATAAGGAGGTGAAATCATGAAAACGTTTTCGGTTCTGTTGCCGGAGGGCCGAGTATCGGCTCCACCGACGATTTTCAACTCCCTCCCTCAAGATGTACTGGCTCGCGCGCCCGAGGAGATCCTACAACAGGAGGATGTCGCCATCGTACAAGTAGGCGTTGATCTCATCATCACTCGCACTAGCGTGTATGACCACTACTGGACTGGAGTGAAGTACAAAGACGTTCCTTGCCCACATCGTGGTGCGGAGGGCTGTGGCGAAGCGACATACTACGACAGAACTGGCGAGGCGTACCCGACATGCGGAGTCTGCGGAGTGTCCTACGTCAGGGACTTCCAGTGGGTCAGACACCCCAGAGGAGCTGGCTACCTGCGACGCTTCGCACCGTTGTCGCCACAGGTGAGGATACTCAATGCGTGGTGGCAGGACGGCGGCACGAGCGTCATCTGCGGTGAGAAGTACCACCACGGCAACGACATGCGTCTCCTCGCCATGGGCAGCAAGGAAGGTCCTGTGGGAGTGCGCATCGGGACGCACCTCGTCCAGCACATGCTGATCTGGAACGGATCATCGCTGGAGTACATCCAGCACGAACTTCCTCAGTTCACAAAGTACTGGGAATACACACAACGGCGAGAGCTTGATCCGCCCTACGGTCGGCCGCAGTAAGCAAAGGAGAACAACATACAGGCCAGCGGGAAATTCGAGAAATCGGAAAAGTACCGCTGGCCTTCTTCATTTTTATAAATTCCTTGCGCGATTGTTGCGCGTATCTTGCGCGAATCGTTATTCGATGATATAATGGCAGTGTACGCTAATCAATCATAGATATGTTCGATCCAAAATACAGATTAACTGACAAAATCCTGCAAAATCTCACCGCCATTGCCGAAGCCAAGGGTATTATTGACCGTGCCAAAATTCTGCCCCAACAAGAACTGCGCTTGCGCCGTCAAGCTATTATCCGCATGACTCACCACTCTACGGAAATTGAAGGAAATAAATTAAATATACAACAAGTTGAAGCGCTTTATGCAAAAAAGAAAGTGGACGCGGCAGACAGGGATATTTACGAAGTGAAAAATTATCTCAACGTCTTGAAATATATTGAAAAAATCGTAGCCGAAAAGAAGTCAATCACTGAAAAAATAATTTTAAAAATTCACAAACTGGTTACAGACAAAACCTTGGCTCCGCAATATTGCGGACATTATCGGACCGGGCCGATTTATGTTGTGCGGCGTCGTTTTGGCATGCCGCAGGAAACATTATACACCGGACCAGACGCCAAAAAAGTACCGCAACTGACGGCGGATTTTGTCGCTTGGCTTAAAGAAAACGAGGAAAAAGCAATAAATCCGGTGATTAGCGCGACTATCGCCCACATGGAAATTGCCGCTATCCACCCATTTAACGACGGCAACGGTCGCACGGCACGCGCTTTGGCCACCTTGATTTTGTATCAACGCGGCTACGACTTCCGGCGTTTGTTCGCGCTGGAAGATTATTACAATACTGACCGACCATCATACTACAAGGCAATTAATCTGGGCGCAACGTATAATGAGCGGCGGACTGACCTAACTTCGTGGTTGGAATATTTTGTCAAGGGATTTAAAAAAGAAATTGATGAAGTAAAAAATAAAATTTTGCCGTTATCCAGTCGCAAAATGGACGGAAAGATAAAGTCGCAAATTTATCTTACGCCAGAGCAATTGAAAATTATCGACTTTTTGGATCAAGTCAGACGAATATCCGTAAAAGATGTTGAAGACATTCTGTCTTGCCCAAGACGAACCGCACAATTACACCTGCAAAAACTGAAAAAGATAAAAATCATTAAGGCAATTGGCAAAGGAAAAACGACTGCCTATATTGCCAATCAATAAAGCGAATGGCGGGGGCGCAATTCACCCCTTTAATTCCCCTCTTGCGCCCCCACCGATAAGGATAAAAATCGAATTTGTCCGGTATATAAAAACGAACCCTAACGAGCCGAAAGGAAAAGTATACATCATATAACAGCGTGTATGTGGCTACGGTTCCCCTATCGGTGAACCTCCGCCCATATTTTGCGCATGAATATTAATAATTTAAGGAATGCGCAAAACATCACATACACGCGTACATTGGACAAAATCGCTTCGCGTATTTTAATAAACATCTATTAAATTATTTTAAAGTGTAAAAGTATGGCACTTTATCAATGTTCGTTCTGCGAGTTCTTTTCTTTCTGATAAAGATAGGTTAACTCACGAAACATAATTAATCTACACAATCACAAAAGAATCTATGTCCATATTTGAAACTCTAATCACCAAAGCGCTAACCGAAAAAGCAGGCGCCTGCGAAGAAAAGAAAAAAAGAGAAAATGAATCAGCGGAAATAAAAGCAATGAGAAAGACAGTTAAAAAGTACGCTGAAAGCCATCAAATTTCGACGGATTTGGCGGAAAAGTTTGTTTTCCGAGACACCGCGGAAAAGCTCCGCGACGAATCCAGCGCCACGATCATCAGCGCTCGTTCCGAAAACCTTCAACAATTCTTCGCTTTGCTCGAAGCGTCGCTAGACGATGAACAAAAAGCAAAGTTGAGGCAAAAAGACCAGCCCGCGTTTAAAGCGCTTGGTTACGAAGAGATTAAAGTCGGCGCGCCGGAACAGGATTCTGCCAGACAATATATTGAAACAAAATATCCGGGCGCCAAACCCGCGGACGCGGTCATCGCCGAACTGGCGCAAATGCATAAAATTTTTCAAGCGCTGGCCGAACGAATCAGCGCTATTGACCATGAACTTTTGGCTTGCGAATGGAACTTGAGCAAACTTTTGGCCGAGAAACCGGAAATCAGCGCGGACATCGCCAAACTTCAACAAGTTCAGCAAGCGATTTTCGAAATAGAAAAAAGATGCGACCCGCGGGCGGAAATTGACCAGATGATCGTGAAATTTGAAAAACAAAAACAGGAAGCATTGAGCAATGCCTTATGGAAACCAGTGATAAGTTGGCTGAAGGCCTGGCCGCGGGCGGCAATGATTACTTGGTACGGAGGCATTATCATTGGACTGCCAGTTGCCACGCTATACTTAATGGCCGAGACCGTCCGTCTCATCGCCAGAGCTGGTTATCAAGGAACTAAATTGCTGCTTGAATGGAAAAAATTTACAAAAAAGCAAGATGAAATCCAAAGAAAAGCCGAGCAACCGGCGGCGGCATAAATTCAAATTCGGTTTATAAAATAAAAAAATATGAATTCAGACATAAAAAATTTCATCGCCACTTCATTCTTAAACGAAGAAGACAAGACCTATCTTTTGGACATATTAAAAACAAAAGACGATATTCCAAAATTTGAAAAAGAACTTGAGCGGCTATTAAATAACGAAATTGAAAAAAGGAAAGGCGCGCATTTGGCGATTTGCCAAGAATTTGAAAAACAAACCGCGATAAAAAAAGCAAAAATTAAAAAAGAACAGGAAAAATTGCTGGCTGATGTTACCGACGCCTTATCAAAAATTTCAGAGACAGACATCGCCGAACGGCGCGCGATCTGGCTGGATTATGACGCGAAAATTCTGCGGATGAACCGCGCGCTTTTGGATGAACTGGACATTTTATTTTCAAAACTTACTGTTCAGCATATTTAGACGAAATATCTTTTAGACGGAAATCAAGCGCCCCGACGTACGTCGGGGCGTCGCTCGCACCTCAGGATGACACCTCAGGGTAACATTCTTCTTGTCATGCTGAGGCTCTCGAAGTATGACGTAATTATTTTAAAAGCGTCCTAAACTTATCGAAGGACGCTTTTGTTTTCAAAACGCGAATACAGGAACGCATATATGCGTTCCCTACATTATTTTCCACGCAAATTATTCTTGTCTTGCTCGTCTTGCTTGTCTTGCTTTAAAAAATTACCTTAAACCAAGCGTACACGCTGGCCAATAATTCGCGCGCCGCGCTTTGCCAATCTTTTTTGCTCGGTTCGCTAGCCACGCCGACAGCGTCAATCCCCATCTCGTTGCAGATGTAAAGCGCGCGGCGCAGATGATTTTTCTGCGAAATCAAAACAATTTTATTCAAGCCAAAATATTCTTTCACGTTTCGGCAGCTATCGAACGTGCTGGTGCCGATATCATCAAGAAGAATCGCGTCTTCCGGCAATCCCTCAGCCAGCGCCAAATTTTTCATGGCCGCCACTTCATCGTGATTATCTGTTTTATAGCCGCTCAAAATGAACTTGCCGACGCGGCCGTCCTGAAATAATCTGATAGCCGCCAGAATCCGCTCTTCCAGAACCGGACTGGGCGCGCCGCCCGCTTTGAGTCCCGCGCCAAAAACCAAACCTATGTTCGGCGGCAATAAACTCGCCGACCCGACTATTTTATCGCTGTATTTCGTCTGCACGCGGGCGATAATCAAAAAAACAAGAAAACAAAAAAACAAGAAAACAAAAAACAGCTTCTTAAAAAATTTATTAAGGCCGCGCTTTGGTTTTATATTCGCTCGTTCAATGCCGATGTCCATGGGAAAGATAAAAAATTAAAAATAATAGATAAAAAATGAAATGTTTTTGAGTCTTTGATCTGTATTTTTTATTTATTATTTTTCATCTTTTATTTAGACATCGCCCCCCTCGCCGCGATGATGCCTGTCGCCGCCGCGCCGGCGATGTTGCCCGACAGCCCAGCGCCGTCGCCAGCCACGAACAAATTTTTGATGTTGGTTTGCAAATTTTTATCGGTTTTAATTTTCGATGAACGTAATTTGACCTCTGGCGCGTACAAAAGCGTGTGCGGCGAAGCGATGCCCGGCAAGACCAACTCCAACATTTCCAATCCTTCGCGGATATTGGTGACAATTCGGTGCGGCAGAGCCATGGAAATATCGCCGGGCGTGACGTCGCGCAAGGTCGGCTGAATAAAACTTTTGTTAATCCGCTCCCAAGTGCTGCGCCGGCCTTTTTGCAAATCAGCGAGCCGCTGAAGAATCGGCTTGCCGCCGCCGATCGTCGTCGCCAATTTGGCGATTGACTTGGCGTAAGCAATGGTGTTTTCCACCGGCTCGGTCAACATCACTTCCGAAACAAACGCGAAATTGGAATTTTCCGAACAATGGTCAGAATTGGAATGGCCATTAACGCAGACAAAATCCTCGTAAAATTCAACCGCCACGTACCCATTCGGGCACGGACAAAACGTTCGGACCACATCGTCAAATGTCGGCGTCCGCATCATGAAAACCGTTTCATACATTAAATCAGCGTGCTTTTTCAAAATCGCCGCGCCGAATTCCACCCGCACGCCGATTTCCACTTTTTCATAGGAAAATCCCAGTTCGTATTTTTCCGCCAGCTTCTGCAGCCAGCGCGCCCGCACGCGGCCCGGCGCCAAAATGACGTGGCCGGCGGACAATTCGCGGCCGTCCATTAATTTAACGCCTCGAACTGTTTTATTTTCCACAATAATATCCAGCGCCTCGGTTTTATCCATAATCGCCACGCCCTGCGCCAGCAAAAATTCCTCGAATTTTTTAATCACTTCTGGCAATTTATCCGAACCAACGTGCCGCGCCTTGCGGATAAATAATTTGATGCTTTTTTTCTTCGCTTCATCAGCCAGCGCCTGCGCCATGGCCGAGTCCTTGGGATAATATTCGGCGTTCACGCCAAAATCAGTGAAAATTTTATCAATATAATCAAGCAATTTTTGATATTCCTGCTCGCTGTACAAATGCAGCATTTTTTCATGGCTCAAAACCGGCGTATAATGCAGTTTGCCGTCGGAAAAAGTTCCCGCTCCGCCTACGCCGGACATCACTTCCGCCCGCTGGCGATTGCGGATAAGGTTTCCGATTTCAATGAGACAAACTTTAAGCAACGGCTTTGTTTTGATTAACTCATAAGCCGCGAACATTCCAGCTGGTCCGGCGCCGACAATGATGACGTCAAAAGTGTCCATACAAACTCATACTACCACACTCCTTAAACTTTTCAAACCAAAAATGCGGGATACCCGCATTTTTGCTGCCGCCCGACTATTTTTTAAAAGTGACTTTAACTTCTATATCATTTACTTTAACGGAATTCTCTCCCTCGCCCGCTTCAATTTCTGTTGCCAACGTCGCCTGGCGCAATTTCAACGCTAATTCTTTATCGCTCAATAATGATTTGATTTCAGATGAATCGGTTTGATAAATAATTTTAACGCGGTCATTAATCGTCAATCCAACTTCCTTGCGCAAATGATTGATTTGGCGCGTAAGTTCGCGAAGTAAACCAAGCTGGCGTAATTTGTCGTTCATGGCGACATTTAATCCAACGCTGATATTCCCCATTTCTTTCTTTTTAACATCGCCTGACTCGGCTATTTCTTTAACGTATCCAACTTTTAACACGTTAAGTTCGTCAGCGATAATTTGTTCATACTCCGCGCCCAAGCCGCTGACATTATAGTTCAGCGCCGAAAGCGGCTGGCGGATTTTCACGCCTGCCTCGTCGCGCGCGGCCAGCGCGAGCTCGACGATTCGGCGCGCGGCCTGCATTTTTTCCAAAACTTTTTCGTCAATCAATTCATCGTCAAACCCAGGCCAATTCTGCAAATGGACTGAACCCTTATTGCCGATTTCCTGCCAAAGATGCTCTGCCAGATACGGCATAAACGGCGCGCTCACCAACGCCAATTTTTCCAGCGCTTCCTTCAAGGTTAAAAGCGCTTGTTCGCGCTCTGCCTGAACATTGCTTTTGAATCTGTCGCGGCTGCGCCGCAAATACCAAGTGGACAGATCGTCCATAAAATCAGCGATCAATTTTCCCGCTCGCGGCAAATCATAATCCTCCAAATGGCGCGTCATTTCGCTTATCAGCGCGTTCAATTTCGCCAGAATCCACTGGTCAAGTATATTATCGCTGACGGACTTCATCGCCGGCTGTTCATTGCTGAACATTTTATAAAAATTCAAAACATTCAACGCGATTAGAATTATTTTTTTATAAACTTCATCCACGCCTTTTTCCGAGAAACACAAATCCTCGGCCCGCATCACGCCAGACACGGTTAAATAATACCGCAAGGCGTCAGCGCCGTATTTTTCAACAACCAGCATCGGGTCAGGATAATTATTTTTGCTTTTCGACATTTTCTGGCCGTCTTCCGCCAGCACAATACCGTTTACCACCACGTTTTTGTAAGCAGGTTTTTTGAACAGAGCGACGCTGAGCACGTGTAAAACGTAAAACCAGCAGCGGCATTGGTCAACGCCTTCGGCGATGAATTCAGCTGGAAAATTATCTTCAAATTTTTTCTGGTTTTCGAATGGATAATGCATTTGGCCATACGGCATGGAAGCGCTTTCAAACCAGCAATCCAAAACCTCTGGCACGCGCGACATCTGGCCGCCGCATTTTGCGCAAGGCAATTTTATTTTATCAACAAAATGTTTATGCAAGTCCGTTATTTGCTGTCCGCTTAGTTCTTCTAACTCCTGGCGCGAACCGACCACGCGGGTCTCGCCGCAGTCGCAACGCCAAACCGGCATGGGATTGCCCCAGTAGCGGGTGCGAGAAATCGCCCAGTCGCGCGCACCTTCAAGCCATTGCCCAAAGCGACCTTCTTTTAAATGCTTTGGCATCCAGTTGATTTTTTTCGCCAATTTCAACATCTGATTTTTAATTTTCAAAACATTCACAAACCATGAAGAGGTTGAATAATTCAAAAGCGGAGTCTCGCAACGCCAGCAATGCGGATAACTATGCGTGTACGGCGCGCTGTCAAAGACCAATCCTTTTTGTTTCAAAAATTCGACGATCTTTTTGTCTGTCCGCTTCGAGTCGGCGCTCGGCTTGACTTCCTCTGCCTGCCAATCCTTTATTTCCGGCTTGAATCTACCGTCTAATCCGAGATGTTGGATAAGCGGCAATTTTTTCTCCTGCCCCAAAAGCATGTCATCCTCGCCGAAAGCCGGCGCGATATGGACCACGCCCGTGCCTTCTTCGGTTGAAACAAAATCAGCGGTTACGATTTTATACAAATTTTCTTTGTTCGACAATTTCGCGTCAACAAAATAATCAAAAAGCGGACGATATTTTTTTTCTTCCAGCGCTTTTCCTTTAAACTCCGCCTCGATTTTATAATCCCGACCAGTTAAAACTTTAGGAATTAAATCTTTCAATAAAATAAAGCGTTCGGCGCCGATTTTTACTTTGACGTAAGTTAATTTTTCGCCCACGGCCAGCGCGACGTTTCCCGGCAATGTCCACGGCGTGGTTGTCCACGCAAGAACAAAAGTGCCCGGCTCACCAGCAAGCTCAAACTTGCAAACAACGCCAATATCTTCAATATCTTTGTAATTCAAAGAAACTTCGATATTGCTTAACGTCGCTTCGCAACGCGGACAAATGTGCATGCTTTTGTATCCTTCGTATAACAGCCCATTTTCCCACAAACTTTTAAAAACCCACCAAACCGATTCCATGAAATCCGCGTCCATGGTTTTATAATCATTATCCATGTCAACCCACCGGCCCAGCCGTTCAATGATTTTTTTCCATTCATCGGCGTACATTAAAACCTTCGAACGGCATGTCTCGTTAAATTTATCAACGCCTAATGCTTCGATGTCTTTGCGGCTTTTTAAGTTTAATTCTTTTTCCACGATGTTTTCAATCGGTAAACCGTGGCAATCCCAACCCCAGCGCCGCTCGACGCGTCGGCCGCGCATGGTCCAAAATCTTGGCACAATATCTTTCATCGCGCTCGCCACCAAATGTCCGTAATGCGGCAAACCAGTGGCGAACGGCGGACCATCGTAGAAAACATAAGAATTATCCGCCGAACGTTGTTCAACTGACTTTTTAAATGTTTCCTCTCGCTTCCATTTTTTCATTATTTCTTCCTCGATTTTTGGGAATGATTTTTTTTCTTCCATATTTTGCCTGAATAATATCAAAATATACGCCATTCGTCAATTAAAAAGCGGGGAAATTTGATTCCACGCTCTTGTTTACAAAAGGAGTGGCCTATAGACAACTCGCTTTTTAATGTCATCCTCTATTTTCTGGCCGATTTTCCTGATATTATCTTCCGCCTCTTCCGAATCATTTAGTGAAGCCGCCATCCTCGCGCGATTTTTTTTGCCGTATTCGCAATCAACGCACAGTAGATGTTTTTTGCCTAAAGTGTTCGCCGTAACATATCGCTGAATGCATTTCTCGATGTCAATTTTTTCATCTGTCTTCGGACAAACAAAACTATCGTTTGGACTTATTAGCGTCGGCGGCATTTTTCTCCTCCTTTTGCTGTTCAAAAATTGTTAAAACCACAATACATCATTCAATAAAAAATTGCAATGGACAAGTTATCGCTTTTTGTCATTATTCTTGCATTGACTGACAATAAAAACTTTGCTAAAATGGCAATGTAATTTTATCAAAATTTAATTTATTCTTAGTTCAGGTTTACCATGAACCCGAGCGCAGCGAGTGGTTCATGGGCCCTTAGCTCATTTGGTAGAGCGCCGCGTTTGCAACGCGGAGGTGACCGGTTCGATCCCGGTAGGGTCCACCATATTGAATTAGTCGCCTCGCTCGGGCGGGCAAAAAGGAAGGGGGTTGGGGGGAAGAAATTTTTGCCCGCCTTCGCTTTCGCCGCTTCTTTTTTCGCCGCCGCAATTTTTCGTATTTCGCTTTGCGAAATGCGCCGCCAGAAAAGGAGTTGTGTTTGCCCCGCCCACCCGTGCGCACACAACAAATTTACTCCCTTTATTTTGCTTGCCAAGTTTATGATAATTTAGTATCATTGTAGTAAGGATTGGGACTTAATCCCACAACATAACCTTATAACAATAATACTATTCTATGGCAAGCAAGTCAAACGAAATATCAACAATATCGAAAAACATAAAGAAGGCCCGAAATAAAAAGGGTGTTTCGCAGGATAGATTATCAAAAATGGCAGATGTCGCCTATAACACCATTATTAAAATTGAATCGGGAACAATACAAAATCCAACGATTAACACCTTATCAAAAATCGCCAAAGCGTTAGATGTTAAGGTGGACGATTTAATCAAGTAAATTTTTATGCAAAATACAATAGCCATAAAACAGAATACAAAAGTTGATGAGATAAAATCTCAAAAACCATATTTTGAAAGTGACAAAATTTCTATTTTCAAGGAAGATATTTTGAAGATTACCGCTATTCCGGAAAATTCCGTTGATTTGATAATTACTTCGCCGCCTTACAATGTTGATATTCACTACAATTCCCACTCTGATGATTTAACATACGAGGATTATTTAGAATTTACCCAAAAATGGATTAAAAAATGTTTTGATTTAGCAAAGAACGAGGGAAGATTTTTGCTTAATATCCCTCTTGATAAAAATAAAGGCGGTCAAAAATCAGTTGGCGCGGATATTACAAAAATTGCAAAAGACATCGGTTGGAAATATCACTCAACAATTATTTGGAACGAGGGCAATATATCTCGCCGCACCGCTTGGGGTTCGTTCATGTCCGCTTCCGCCCCCTATGTTATTGCTCCGGTTGAATTGATTTTGGTTTTGTATAAAGATAGTTGGAAAAAAACAGGGGGAAGTAGAAAAAATGACATTACAAAACAAGAATTTATGGATTGGACAAATGGGATTTGGACTTTCAATGGTCAGAGCAAAAAAGGGGCGGGCGGACACCCCGCACCATTTCCCATTGAATTGCCGAGACGCTGTATTAAATTATTTAGTTTTATTGGCGATACGATTTTAGATCCATTTTTAGGTAGCGGTTCAACGCTTATCGCTTCTTATTTACACGACAGAAAAGGGCTTGGCGTTGATATTGACAAAGATTACTGCGATATAGCAATAAGACGCTTACAACAAGAGGCAAAAATGAATCAATCAAGTTTATTAAAATAATCATTATGAAAAACAACAATAATTTAGTTCAAAAAGATTTACTCATTGAGTTTTTTAAGAAAAATCCAAACAGGGATATTAAACACCCCGAAGTAGTTGATTGGGTTGTTTCCACATACAAGAAGAGAACGGGCAAAGTTTTCCGTGATCCCGATAGGGCAATTCGTCAATTAGCCCAAAGCGGATTTTTGATAAAAATTGCCAAAGGGATTTATAAATACGACCCCGACAAAGCATATAAAAGAGAGTTGGAAGATTTTACCGCCGCACAAAAAGAAGCAATTCTTAAAAGAGACGGCTATAAGTGCGTGATTTGCGGGCGAGGTAAAAAAGACGGCGTTGATTTACACATTGACCACATTAAGCCAAAAGATTTTGGCGGCGAGGCCACGATTGAAAATGGCCAAACTTTATGCTCACAGCACAATTTTATTAAAAAGAATTTGAAACAAACCGAAACCGGCAAAAAGATGTTTATTCGCTTGTATGAATTGGCAAAAAGTGAGAAAAACGAAGAATTAAAAAAGTTTTGTGCTGATGTTTTAGAAACTTACGAAAAACACGATATAAACGGACACATAGTTTGGAAGAAATAAATTTTTATTATGGCAGAAACATTTCAACAAAGATTACAAAGATTCAAAAATAATTCGCCGATTGAATTTATTGAAACAATATTAAATTCAATTCATAATTTTTATATTCCCGAACTTCAAATGGCCGCTGAAAACAAACAAAGTAATTTGCTGATTTTAGGATTACATTCAATCATTGAGACAATTTCTGAAAATGTTTTCTTAAAAAAGGAAGTTGAGGGTTTTAAATTTTATCTTGAAAATTTTGTTGATGTCAATGAAGAAGGTGGACGATTTTCAGAAATTGCTGATGAATTGAATGATTGGCGAAATATAGTTGCTCACCAATATATTTCTAAACTTGGCCATTCTTTTGGCTATGATTATACAATCTCTACCGGTTACCAAGTTGAAAATGGAACAATAATTTTAAATCCCAAAATTTTCTTTGATCAATTCCAAAGTGCTTTTTTGGCGAACGGTGGCAAAACAAAAAGAAAAATTTGGGATTACGAAAAAAATATAGCGAGTGATAAAATGGAAGAAGCCAAAACTAAATTTTTGGCCAAGTTTGAAAATAGATAGGCGGCGCGCCAACTTCGTTGGCACGAAAAATTGCGGCGGCGAAAAAAGAAGCGGCGAAAGCGAAGGCGGGCAAAAATTTCTTCCCCCCAACCCCCTTCCTTTTTGCCCGCCCGAGCGGAAAAGTTTTTGTTCCTGCCGCGCGAAGCGCGGCAATCAAATTTCGCAGTCCGGATTTTCGTCAAAAA
Organism: Candidatus Falkowiibacteriota bacterium; assembly: GCA_016214755.1. Classification (GTDB taxonomy): domain Bacteria; phylum Patescibacteriota; class Patescibacteriia; order UBA11705; family JABHMO01; genus JACRNX01. Next base: position 255 of record JACRNX010000012.1, on the reverse strand, counting down.
AAGTTCAGATTTCGTCCAACAAACACCACCACCCCCGCCAGAGGCAGGGGAAATTTAAAATTCAAAGCTCAAAATCCAAAATAAATTTAAATCTCAAAATTTAAATTTTTAACTTTGGTAAAATCAATTTAGAAGTGCAACTTTGAGTGGTATACTCAAGGTTGTATGAATAAGAAAAACTACAAACAGCTTGATCGGAAAGAGCGCGATCGAATCTTCCTGCTCAAGTCAAAAGGCCTGATCAATAGCGCGATT
>JACRNX010000007.1 GCA_016214755.1 Candidatus Falkowiibacteriota bacterium | reverse complement strand
GCGCCGATTTTTTATTATCAGCATTTTTGTTTCTTTGCTCAAAGGAACGGTTACCGTTCGATCATGATACGCGACAGCGCCGGGCGCGCGCCATATCTGCCAGCCGGCGATCCGCAGGCGCGCGGATAAATCCACGTCTTCTTTATAACTAAAAAATGACTCATCAAAAAACTCTTTTTGAAAACTGATCTCCTCCAGCGCCTTTCGACGATAAAGCGGCACGGCGCCGGAAACGCCGAAAACCTCCTCAATAATATCATATTGGCCTTCGTCAATCTCCGCTGATCCCGAATCCATCACTCGATAGCCTTTTGATATTTTAAGCCCGGCGCTGTCAATATATTTCGTCTCTTGGTCGTCCTGCAGACGCAAAATTTTACCAGTCACGGCGCCGCAGAGCGGGCGGCTATCCATCAGTAAAACCATTGCTTGCAAAAAATTTTGATCGAGGACAACATCTTGATTTAAACATAAAATATAATCTGAGCCCGTCCAATGGATTGCTTGATTATGCGCCTTGGCGAATCCCAAATTCTCTTTATGTTTAATCACGTTGAGATGAGGAAAACGCTCACTGATTAATTCCAAGGTCTGATCCGTCGAACCATTATCAATAATAATAATTGAAAAATCCCTGAACGTTTGATTCAAAACCGAGCGCAAACAATTTTCAATATAGCGCTCGCCGTTCCAGGTCACTAAGTTGATTGAAACCCTTGGCATAAAATATGTAATCCGTTTTGAGAGATAAATTCTTCGAATATCTATCTGAATCCTCTTTTAGGAAAAAATTCTAAACTCGAATATCTTCAGCCAGAGGCTGATCCGCCTTTGGCGGAAAATTCTAAACAAACTCCAATTTTCCAATGTTTTAAATTCCAAACGTAAGAAAGTAATTTGAAAAATTATAATTTGTCATTTGTTTCGAATTTCGATATTCGGATTTAGAGTTTAAAGTTTAGGATTTCGGATTTCGAATTTCGGATTTAAAATTTTTCATCTGGTTTTAGGCGTGACGAAAAAACCCAAATGATATTTTTTTGACAAAGCCAGCCGCGTTTGCGCTTCAACCGCCGGAATAGAACCAAATAAAATTAAAGTGATTGGCAAAAGCAGCCATTGCAAAACCATTACCAAATATTTCCAACGCGGCTCACTGTGCGGCCGAGGAGGAATTATAAGCAAACTAATAATGGCGGAAAAAAATATGCCAACCATGGCGACGGTCATCAACTTTTCCAGAACGAACGGCGCGTTTTGCACAATAACTGACCTTGAAACTTCCCGCGTGCTAGCGACACAAAGGGGCAAACGGCCGAGAATGAAAATCAGGATTGGCGCGGTGGCCCACGAATACATGCCTTCCGTTAAATTCCAAGCGTATTTTAATTTTCTCGTCCAAGGTATCATTTTATGCTTCGCAAAATTGACCATCATATATGGAAAATGCTCCACTCCCCAGGCCCACCGCCTCTGCTGTTTGTACAAATTGCGGAAACTTTTCCAATAACTTTTATCCATCACCGTATCCATTGAAATTGGAATATACATTGGTTCAACGGCGTAATGGCCGTCGTAGTGGAAAAAGCATTGCAAAAAAATCCGCGAGTCGTCGGTGACGATGTTTTTCTGCCAAAAGCCAACGTCAACAAGCGCTTGAAAGCTCATGCTGTGCGAACTGAACGTGTAAAGCCGCTCCGGGCGCATCAGATCCATCATCAGCCAAAAAATTGTGCCGAACGCCGTTACCCGCATGGCCGCCGGCGCCTGCCAGATATTATTATTGTAATTAACGACCGGCTGGTAAGAAACATTCAGCGGCGACGGATGCGTTAAAAATTTATGCGTCAAATGCGCGAAATACTGCGGGTGCGCGCTCGTGTCGCTGTCAAAATACGAAACAATCAAATTTTTATACGGAATTCCAAGCTCGTCAATATATTCTTTCGAACGATGCCCCATCCAATTGGCATTCGCTCCCTTGCCGCGAATTTCATCCGGCAATCCATCGGGATGCAGGGTGATAAGCAAACAAAAAAATTTTGACGCGAATTCTTTTTGAATCGCTTCTGCTTTCGGTTTAAAGTCCTGCTCCAGTCGCGCTTCACCGCCCAAGACAACAATCATCTTATTAAGCGGATAAGTGCTGGCGCATAAACTCTGAAAGGTTGAACGCAGAACCTCGAGCGGTTCGCCGGCAGTTGGAAAATAAACAAGGTGGTGAATCCTTTGCCAATTCGCTAGGTTTCTCACTTTTTCCATCCAATTTATTTTTATCGTTTTTTGGTAGCGGAAAAATGACGCGGTCGCGTAAAAAATAAAATGCAGAACGCGCAAAACCCAATAAAGGTCAAAGGCAATGACAAAATAAATCACAGCGATCGGGTAAAAATAGGAGAAAATAAGCGCGAACAAAAAACTTAGCCAAATTAAAAGGCCAGGCACCATTTGATATAATCTTAATTTAGACGATTCTTTCATATTCTCAATTATTGAAACCATATCATTTCGTCAACCAGAAATCAAGAGTAGGGAACGCATATATGCGTTCCCTACTGTCTTGTCCCAACGTAATAATCTTAAATCTTAAATCTTGAATCCTAAAACCAAATCATAAACAGTATACCCAATCCCCGCGATAAACAACATTATCAACACTATGCCGACGATTTTTAATTTTGGCAAAGAAAATTCCGGCGCGCGGTCGCCGCGTCGTTTGGCGCGCCAATAAGTCCAGACGATATTAATGCCCGTAATGCCAAAAGCAATACTGCCGGCGATTTCCATGGTTTTGATAAAATCGCGCGTGCCGATAAAAAACATAATAGCCGGGACGGCCACGGTCGCGAACCAAGCAAGCGTCTTCGACATTTTCACGTCAAAATGAAAAAATTGCTTGACGCTTAATCCAACGGTTAGAAAACTTGTTCCCATGGCGAAAAAAGCGAAAAGATTGCAAAACATTGCCATCAGCGGCCCGAATTTTTCTCCGAGGCCGATAGTCGCGATTTTTGTCGTGTCCGCGCCAGTAACGCCAATCACAATAATCGCGAACAAACAATAAACAACAATCGGAATCAAACTGGCGGTGAACACCGCCCGTTTAACTAATCGCTCTTTGCCCCGCAAAATTTCCCGCAAAGAGACAATGGACGCGGCGCCGCCGTAAGCGAAAAGAATCACGCCGTAAGGCATGAACCAATTCGCTAAATTGATCTTCTGCCAACCAGAAAAATCAATCGCCGGCGCGCTGAAACCGAAAATTATCGCGATGACCGCCAAAAAAATCAGCACCATCCAAAGTTCAAAGACCTTAACCACTTTCAACCCAATGAATAAAATAATTGATACGATAATAAAAAAAATAACGCTGTAAAAAAACGGATTACCGCCGAATAACGCGGCCAGCGCCCCGCCTTCGCCGATGATGTAAGCCGTCAACGCGCCATAGCCGCCGATAAGCAAGGCCGCGGTTTCAAGGCGGTACATAAAATTGCCCAAATATTCTTTGGCGTAACCGGCGATTTGATGGCGATAACGAGTCCGAAGAACTATTTCCGCGAACATCAAATTCAAAAACAAAGCGGCGACTCCAAGAACGAGCAACATTAGGAATCCGGGGATTAAACCAAAAGCGTTAATCGCGTATGGCAATCCTAAAACGCCGGCGCCGATAATCGTGCCGACTAAAGTAGCGACTGCTTCCCAAAATCGAATTTTATTTGTCATATTTCAACAACCTCCACCAAATTTACCCCGGTGAGCGCGGAGGAACCCGGCTTGCCGATAACCACAATAATCTTATCCCGTTTTTTAATTAAACGCCGTTTTTTAAGATAATGAATGGCGCACGCCAGAATTTCTTCCCTTGTTTTTAGATGATGCAAAGTAAACGGCCGCGCTCCCCACGTTAAATTCAACTGGCGTTCAACGCGCGAATCATTACCCGCGACGAAAATCGGCAGCTCCGGCCGATAACGGCTGATGAGCCGCGCGGTATAGCCAGACAGCGACGCCGCCAAAACTAATTTGGCGTCAATCTCGTCTGACAGCACGCGCACCAATTTGCCCACAGCTTCGTTTGGCGGAGCCATTTGTTCTGCTTTTTCTTTGATGACTAAATTATCATACGCTGACTCTTCAGTTTTTTCGATTATCTTCGCCATGATTGAAACGGTTTCCACCGGAAATTTGCCGGTCGCGGTTTCGCCGGAAAGCATAACCGCGTCCGTGTGGTCAATCACCGCGTTGGCCACGTCGCTCGCCTCTGCCCGCGTGGGTCGCGGATTATCAATCATGGAATCCAGCATTTGCGTGGCCACGATTACCGGCTTCGCCGCCTGCAGACATTTGTCAATAATCATTTTTTGGAGCAACGGCACGTCTTCGGTCGGCATTTCAATGCCGAGGTCGCCGCGCGCGACCATGACCCCGTCGCTAACCGCGATAATGTCAGCCAAATTTTCAATCGCCTCGTGCCGCTCGATTTTAACAATTATTTTAATCGGATATATTTTCTTTTTTTTCAATCCTTCGACAAGCTCAGGACAAGTTTTAAATTCATATTTCTTAATCAATTCTTTCAATTCCACCACATCGCCGCTGCTCCGGACAAACGACAAGGCGATGAAATCAACATTGTTTTGGATGCCGAACAATAAGTCCGCTTTATCCTTTGCCGACAAAGAAGACGCTTTCACGTTCGTGTCCGGCAAATTGATTCCTTTATGCGAAAAAATTTTACCGCCGTTCTTAACTTCGCAATGAATATCGCGGCCTTTCACGGACAAAATTTTAAATTCAATTAAACCGTCGGCGATTAAAACGCGCTCGCCGGCCTTAATTTCTTTGTGCATGGCCGCGTAAGTGACGGGAATTTTTTTTAGCGCTGGCTTTGATTCTGTCGTTAATATCACCCTCATTCCATTTTTCAAGATAATACCCTCTGATGGCAAGTCCCCGAGCCGAATTCGCGGGCCCTGTAAATCCTGCAGAATCGCGACCGACCTGCCGCATTCATGCCCCGCGCTTCTAATCGCTTTAATCGTCCGCAGATGCGACGCGTGCGTGTTGTGCGAAAAATTCAAGCGCGCCACGTCCATGCCGCTTTTTATCATTTGCTTTAAAACCACTTTCGTATCCGATGCCGGCCCGATGGTACAAACTATTTTTGTTCTTTTCATAAAATTTATTTAACTACAACCTACCCACTACAACCTAATTTCTCTTGTGTATTTGCCCAGCACCGGCATGCGCCAATACTCGCCTTTCAATGCTTTTGAAACGCCGAAAATTGACACGGCCAAAAAAACTAGGCCGAAGAAAAACCAAATCGCCTGACCGATGAATGGGATAATGTTGATAAAAAACGCGGCCGCTTCGATGATAAACAAAACCAATCCTTGTTTGGCGTGGAACTCGACAAACGCGCTATCCTTTTTGCCGAATAACGGAATCAAGCACAAAACGCCGAGATAACTGATAGCCGCCAAAATTCTGTCTTCCAATTTTTCATGGTTAAATTGTTTTTCTGTCATATTAATATCAGCAAGACAAGCAAGACTAGCGAGACAAGTGCGACAAGTAATAAACCTACCTACCCTGACCTTGTCTTGCTTGTCAACGCTTGTCTCGCTCGTCTTGCTTTAGTGAACTTTACCCCAACTCCACATTTTCATAATGAACGAAATTCGGCTTCAATGAATATAATTCGACGACAATAATGTCAAAGCGCGGAAAATAATCATTAAATTTTTCATTTTCGAACAGAAACTGATTGATTGTTTTTTTGATTTTTTGTTTTTTCCTCCAATTAACCGCCTGCTCGCCCCAACCGAACTCTTGACTCGCCCTTGTTTTTACTTCGACAAAAAGCAGGTCCTTCGATTTTTCGCAAATCAAATCAATTTCGCCGCGCTTTTTCGCCCAATTGCAATCAACGAACGCGTAACCTTGCTTTTCCAGAAACTCGCGCGCCAGCTGCTCACCCCAGGCGCCCAATTTTTGGCGATAAGTCATCATTTTTTCTGTCATCCTGAGGTGCGAGCCCGCCCCGACGTACGTCGAGGCGAGGCGAGCCTCGAAGGACGATAAAATTATTTTTTGCCGCCGACGAAAAATTTCGCGAACCACATTATCACATCGCCGTATAAATTCGTAATCACCATAAAACCCACGGCAATCACGATGATGCCGATAAGCTTATAAAAGCTCTGACTGCCGCTGCTCACGTTTCTTTCCGCGAAATCAATCGGCCCGATGAAATCAAGCGCCATTTCCGGCTTTTTCACCATGTAAAATCCAATAACGCAAATCACGGCGCCGATGATAATCCGCCAAATCATATAATGTTGAAATTAAATAAAAACTTACCGTCTACATTATATCACAATAAATGTCACCAGCAAAAAACAGATAAAAATTGTTATCTGTTTTTTAAATATTTCCCAATCTCCAACTTCCCATTTGGTTTACCATGAACCATTCGTCCCGCTCTCGCGGGACGAATGGTTCATGGTGCCCAGGAGAGGATTTGAACCTCCATGGCCTTGCGGCCGCTACCACCTCAAGGTAGTGCGTGTACCAATTTCGCCACCTGGGCAGGCAAGGAACGCATTTATGCCTGCCTGCCGGCAGGCAAGCAGGCGTTCCCTACTCTAACCTCTCACCTCTAATTCACCTCTAATCTCCCACCTCTATTGCTTGTACCGAACAAGCGTCTTTCGCTTGCTGAATCAATCCTTCTTTGCCGCTGTAATCGCCAGCGATTACTTCCGCTTTAGCGTCAGCGCCGATTTTAAATACATCCGGACAAATCGCCGCGCAAGTGCCGCAGCCGATGCATACTTCTTTGTTGATTTTGATGTCCATAATTTTATAGAAATTATAAATCCAATTACGAGTTACTAATTACGAATTACGAGATTACCTAATCGTCTTCAACCGATTTTTTCCGACAATGACATTTAATTTAAGCGGCTCAACTTTGACAACCACCGGCGTCTTAATGATTTTAAAATCATCAAGCAGAACCGGCAGATATTCAAAACTTTTAATGGCGAAAGACGCTCCTTGAATCACGCTGTCAACGCGCGGCCTGCCATCTCTCCTGATCGAATACCAGTGCCGCTTTCTATCTTTCGTCTTGATGACCAGCTCAAGCTTTTGGTCCTGGGCCGTTGATTTTTTCAGCGTTCTTTCGATTCTTTCTTCGCCGGCTTCAAAATAAAAATTGTAAACCGCCGCCTCCGCGCATTCCGGCCGCGGCACGATTTTATAATTATCTTTTTCAATCGTCAGCCGCTCCAAATTTTTATTTATTTTCAAGTTGGAAAAAAAATAAAGGTTATTAATTTTGCCTAAATCGAACTTCACGATTTTTCTCGCCGCGATTACTTCGCAGGCCGCGTCTTCCATCGGCACGCCGAAGCATTTCGCCAGCGAATTCTGCTCGCCGATCGGAATCAGCCCCAACGTAACGCCATTCTTCGCCGCCACGTCAACTAACTTTAAAAACGTCTTATCGTTGCCGACGGCGATCACCGTGGAAATCCCTTTTTTCACTTCATCGTTGATCAGCTCGTCAATGCTTTTCAAAAGCGTCAACCGTTCATGCTTTCCCTGTATTTCCAAATCCAAAAGCCGCGTCTTTATTCGGTCAATCGTCTTTTCATATTTTTTATCGGCTAAAAAAGTATCGTAAAGATAGTAGTACATAGAAACAAAAAATCAAGAAAATAAGAAATTAAAAACAATAATTGCTACAAATTACCCTTCGACAAGCTCAGGATGACAAAAACAAGAAATTAATAAATCAAGAAATTAAAAAATTAAAAAAACATAGAAGTAAAAAAGCACTGAAGCACTGGGGCAAGAAAACAAAAAATCAACTTTTCGACTCGCCCCGTCAAGGCGAGGCTCGCTCAGGGTGACAAAAAAAACGCAATTGTCATCCTGAGGTGCGAGCTCCGACGAATGTCGGAGCGAGCCTCGAAGGACGTAATCCGCATACTTTTAATCGTCCTTTCCTGATTTCGCCTCGATTTTTAATTGGACAGCGCCGCTGTTTTCCGTCATGGTGGAACGGCCGTTGAAAATCGCGCCGGCGGCGATGCTTAATGTCTGCGCTTTGATATCGCCATTCAATTCCGCCGTGCTGGCCAGCTCCAGCTTGCTGTCTACTGACACATTGCCATCCACCTTGCCGGAAATGAAGGCCTCTTTCGCTTTGACCTCTGCTTTCACTTTCGCGTTTTCGCCGACCCGCAATGTTTGTTCGGTTTTTAAACTGCCGATGACTTCACCTTCGATGACAATACTGCCGTTGCTGACCAAATCGCCCTCGATTTTTATCGAGCGGCCGATAACCGTGTCATCGCTTTCATGGAAATTGTTAGATTCCTCCTTTTCGTTTGATTTGAACATAGGACCAAATTAATTTTTAGCCCTCCTTTTCTTCCGCGTTTTAGCGGAGAACATTGCCATCTTAACGGATAAAATTAATAACGTCAAACATTCTCAAACTTCATCTTCTTTGGCTTCATCCGTCTTTTCCGTTTTGCCGTATTCTTTTAATTCTTCAAGATTGTCCGGCAAATGGTCAATGCCGCCAAATTCAGGAACCACGATACCATGAATCCCCCATTCTGGATTTAACTTTGGCGTAACGACGTCCTGCTCGCCAATACTTTGACAATCATCTTCCACTAAAACATCCGGCCTTGATCTAGCGACAATATCCAGATAACTTTCTGTCCCCGCGCGGGCATGGACTTTGTCCGCCGCTGGAAAATTAAACTTGGCGAGAACATCTTTGATTTGTTTGATTTCTAAAAATTTAATCCGCGAAGTCAGATAACTTATCTCCGCTCCTTGCTCTGACCAGGCCGTAACTTTTGCCGCCGCTTGTCCGGCCGGCTGATAGTTAACATAATCATGCGTCTTGTCCTCATTCGCTGGTTTTAACACCGTGCCTTCGGTAAAAATGAGCATTTTCATAGTTTAGGTTTTAGGTTATTAGGTTTTAGGGTATAGGGTATAGGGTATAGTTAAATAATCCTAATAAAAAACCTTTTCCCTTTTTTAACTACGTCTCCTTTTTTAACCAATATTTCTTCGGAATCAACGACCTGGCCGTTAATTGAAACGCCTTTTTGGACGATGTTTCTGCGCGCCTCTGATTTGGATTTGACGAGACCGCTCGCGACCAGCGCCGCGCCGATTGTTTTTCCCGCCAACGCGAATGCCGGCATTTCTTCCGGCGTTTCTTTTTCGCTGAACATTTTAACGAACTTGCCTTTGGCTTGAGCCGCCGCTTTTCCCCCGTGATAAATTTTGACGATTGACTCGGCTAATTCTAATTTCAAATCGCGCGGATTTTCGCCTTTTTTCAACCGTTGTTCCGCTTGCTTAACGACGTCCATTGATTCAAACGTGCAAAGCTCGAATCCATTCACGATCATATCGTCGGTCCAAGCCATCACTTTTCCGAATTTTTCTTCAGCCGAATCGTCAAGCGTAATCATATTGCCTTCGGTCTTGCCCATTTTTTTGCCGGCATTGTCGGTCAAGAGTTTATTGGTCAAAACGAATTTTTCTTTTCCCTTTATTGCTTTGAGCAAATCGCGTCCCACCAGCATATTGAATGTTTGGTCGTTGCCGCCAAGTTCGCCGTCCACGTCCATGGCCACCGAATCAAATCCTTGCAAAAGCGGATACAAAAATTCATGCAAGCCAATTGTTTTACCTTCCTGCATCCTTTTTTGGAACATATCGCGCTCGAGCAACCGCGGAACAGTCAAATGTTCGGCAATTTTAATTGCGTCGCGAAACGTCAACTTATCCAACCATTCATCATTAAACTTCAACTCTGCCGGATTTTCACCATCAAACTTGATTATGACGGACGCTTGTTTTCTATAGTTCTCGCAATTTTTCAAAACCTGCTCGCGCGTCAACGGCTTTCTTGTCGCCAACTTGTCCGTGGGATCGCCGATCATGGCCGTGAAACTGCCGATCAACATTATTATTTTATGCCCCAACTCCTGAAACTGGCGCAGTTTCATCAAACTGATCGCGTGGCCAAGATGCAGGGTCGAGCCGGTCGGGTCAATGCCCAAATATAATTTTAACGGGATGCCCGCCTTCAGTTTATCCTCCAAAAATTTTCTGTTCGGATAAACATTTTCCACCCCGCGCGTCAGCAATTCATTGATTTTTTGGTCGTTAGTGATAATTCGCATAAAGTTGCTCGTTAATTTTTTGCAATTTCGCTTTCGCCTCTCCTAATTTTTTCTCTTCATTTTCAACGACTGGCCGCGGCGCGTTTTTTCTGAATCCAACGTTCTTCAACTTTTTCTCCAACCCAACCAGATACTTTTCCAAATTCAGCCGCTCTTTTTCCAACCGTTCTTTTTCTCTATTCGCGTCAACCAAATCCGAGAGGACTAAATATATTTCAATTTTTTCGACGACTGACAGCGCCGCTCCCTCAGGCTTTTCGGTAACAAAGTCAGTTTTTCCCAGCCGCGCCAAATGTTTAATAATTTCTTCGTTCTGGCGGACGAACGCGGCGTTCTGTCCGTCTGCCTTGAACAAAATATCAATTTGTTTCCCTTGATCTACTTTATATTCTGCCCGCAAATTTCTGATTCTCGCGATTATTTCTTTTAATAATTCAAACTGCGTTTCCACTTTTTCATCAATCAATTTTTTATCATACGCTGGCCAACGTTCCGCCACGAGACGGTGGACAGCATGATATGCTGTCCCTACATCAGCGCTTGTCTTGCTCGTCTCGCTGACCTTGTCTTGCTTGTCAACACTTGTCTCGCTGACACACTGCCAAATCACTTCTGTCACAAACGGCGTGAACGGGTGCCACATCTTCAATAAATCAGCCAGAATATTAAACAAAATGTCGTCTTTGCGACCCTCGACTTTCGCGATTTCCAAATACCAATCGGCAAATTCATTCCAGGTAAATTGACGCAACGCCTCACCGGCCGCGGAAAAATTATACGCATCAAGCATTCGCTCAATTTCGACTTTCAATTTATTAAATCGCGACAAAATCCATCTATCCGCCAGTGTTAAATTTGTAATTTGTAATTTGTAATTTGTAATTTGTTTAGAGTTTCGATATTCGAATTTCGAATTTAACAAAATAAACCTCGCTATATTCCACAACTTATTAACGAAATGCCTGAACCCTTCGATTTTTTCATCGTACAAACAGATGTCATTGCCGGCCGTGTTGCCGATAAGCAAACTCAAACGGACTGCGTCAAAGCCGTATTTTTCTCCGGCAGCGACTGGATCAATCGCGGTTTCTGGTTTTGATTTGGACATTTTATCTCCTTCTGTGTCGCGAATAAGTCCGTGCAAGTAGACGTTTTTAAACGGCACCTCGCCCATCACGTAATTCGTCATCAAAATCATGCGCGCCACCCAGAACGGCAAGATGTCATAGCCGGTTTCCAATATCGTCGTCGGATGAAATCTCTCAATGTCTTCGCACGTAAATTTTTTCCCATCCCAATTTTTCGGCAACATTGACGTAAACGACCAAAGGCCAGACGAAAACCAAGTGTCCAGCGTGTCCGCGTCTTGAACCCAGCCCCGCTCTTTTATTTCTGTTTCTGAGACCTTTATTTCTTCTTTCGCGGGAATTGTCAATTTGACGTACTGCCCGACATCAGGATAACAAAATTGGAAAATCGCTTCGTCGCTCAAATTCGCTCCATAACCCCGCGCCACGCGAATCACGTCGCCGTGGGTGATTAACAAGACCTTTTTGCCATTATATTTTTTTTGAATATCGTCTAAAGCTGCGAAAACCCTTGCCTTTAATTTAAAAAACGATTCAACGGCTTTCGGCGATTTCTTATGCCACTTTTTGAATCCGATTTTTTCGCGGAAATTTCTCATTTCCTTGTCAGTTTTTCCTTCAAATTCTCCCACCCCGACTTCGCGCAAACGAGCGTCAACAATTATCGGCGCGCCGGTTGCTTTTGACACGATTTGCGCTGTCTCCTGCGTCCGCTGGAAATTCGACGCGATAATCACCGCGATTTTTTCTTTTCTCAATTCTTTTCCCGCCAGTCGCGCCTGTCCTTTGCCTTTCGACGTTAATCCGTTTTTTTGATTGTTGATGTCAGAATTCAATTGATTCAATTTATTGCTCAACGCCTCGCCGTGCCGCATTAAAATTATCTCAGTGTCCTGGCCGATTCTTTTCGTCCAAACTGGAATGCGATGGCCGAACCAAAGCTGGCGGGAAATGCACCAGTCGTGCAAATTTTCCATCCAATGGCAATAAATTTTTTCAAAACGTTCAGGGATAAACTTGATCGCGCCCTGTTTTACCACTGCCAAGGCCATTTCTTTTAAACCCGCTTTTTCTTTTTTGACAAGCTTCCTTAATTTCTGACTTTTAATTTTAATCTTGTGATTAACGTCAACAAACCACTGCTTGCTCGGCAATGGCTCGATAACCGCATGGCAACGATAGCATAATGAAATATTGTGTTTTAAATTTTCTTCTTTCAGCAACAAACCCTTGCTTTTAAGTTCAGCGACGATTTTCCCCCGCGCCTCGGCCGCCGCCAGGCCGAAAAACTTACCGCCGGCCTCGCTAATCGTTCCGTCTTCATTGATGACTTTAATAATCGGCAAATCGTTCTGCCGCGCCATTTCAAAATCAACCAAACTATGCCCGGGCGTAACGCCGAGCGCGCCGGTGCCGAAATCCATTTCCACCTGCCGGTCGGCGATAATTTTCAGCGCCAGATTCACTCCGCAGAAATTCACCCGAAAAATTTTGCCGACGTATTTTCCGTAACGCTTATCTTTAGGATTGACCGCCACCGCCGTGTCGCCTAATTTCGTTTCCGGCCGGGTGGTGGCGATGGCGAATGGAAAATTTTTATTGTATTTAAAAGTATAAACCTTCGCCTCCTCCTCGCGGTAATCAACCTCGTCATCCGCCAGCGTGGAAGCGCAACGCGGGCACCAATTGACGATTCGGCCGCCGCGATAAATGAGTCCGTCGTCGTGCATCATTTTGAAAACCTTGCGGACCGCGCGGCTCCGCGCCTCGTCCATCGTGTACGCCTCGCGGCTCCAATCCAAACTAGAACCCATTTTGCGCAATTGGCGATGAATCGTATCCTTCGACTCTTCGACGAATTTTTCCACTTTTTCTAAAAACTTTTTTCGGCCGATGTCCTGCCGCGACTTTTTCTCTTCTTGGCGCAATTTTTTCTCGACGACATTCTGGGTGGCGATGGCCGCGTGGTCAGTGCCGGGAATCCAAACCGCGTCAAATCCCTTCATCCGTTTGTAGCGAACCATCAAATCCTCAATCGCCAGCATGGCCGCGTGGCCCAAGTGCAAAGTGCCGGTCACGTTCGGCGGCGGCAAAATAATCGAAAACGGTTCGCTGTTTTTTCGCAACGATTTGTCAGGGTTAAACAAGCCCTCTTTTTCCCACTGCTGATAAATTTTGTCCTCGTGGTCCTTCGCGTTGTACGCCTTCGGCAGGTCCATATTAAAAAAATCCGAAATCCTAATTTCTAAATCCTAATTTCTAAACAAATCCCAAATTACAATTCATCAAATTTTTTATGTTGGAATTTAAAACATTAGAAAATTAAAGTTTGTTTAGGATTT
>JACRNX010000006.1 GCA_016214755.1 Candidatus Falkowiibacteriota bacterium | reverse complement strand
TATTGAGTTTTCCCGTTTTTTACTACGTGATATGAACCACACCGTCTGCACTTTTTTTGGGCATAAAATTAGAATAGTTAATTTATCTCTTAATTATAACCCAAAACGACGATTCTATCCTAATTTATTTACTATTAAACCAAAATCTTGAATCTTTTAAAAAAGAACACCCCATGTCCGTTTGAGAACATGGGGGTTGCAGTGAACACGCCCGGCAAGTCGGGGAAAGCATCGAAGGTTTATCCTCCTCTGCCACTGGCACTTCCCTAGGTAGAATGCCCCTGAACCGAGGCAAGTCACTTGCCGTTTTCTCCATAATCCAGTCGTCCTCACCCATTCAGACGACTGAACCCTGACCTCCAGCAGAGCCGTGCTCTCAGGCTGGGTTGCCTGATACGCACAACATCTCTCCGCTTAGAGCTGGTCAGTAAAAAAAATTCCAGACGCATTCACTGCAAAAGCAGTATAGCAAAGTATCTATTTTTGTCAAGTAAAATCGGATTTTTGAACTAAACTTAGCCGTTTTTGCCAAAAGGCATTGACAAAAAGATTAAAATTTGCTATTATTTATTGATGCGTTTATAAAGGAGGATAATATGAACGCGCGAACCGGTACTAATGGCAAGGGCGCCTGTCAGTGCTCGCTCTGTCAGGTTCCACGACTTTACGAACTACCCCTTCCTGTTCGGGTCGAACTGATAAAGCTGGCATTCACCGAGATGCCGAAGGCGACGACATCGCAGATTATCATGGCGGTCAAGCAAAAATTCGCCAACAAGTAGGAGGCCAAAAACAGTCCTTGAATCAATTTCAAGGGCTGTTAAATTTTTAAATTATGTGCGAACTACGAACAATTACGAAATTTCGAACATTTGCAACGGCCAGTTGACAAAATTTTTCTTTTGCATAATAATGTTTTCAATGTTCTGATTGCGCCTGTTGTCATCCTTATGTCTAATTTACAAAATCAAAACAACGCGCTATAATTAAATTGTCACGAAACAATTAAAAGGAATGCATATATGCGTTCCCTACATATGGACAAAAAGGATTTGAACGAAATAAAACAACTACTGGTCGCCGAGAAAAAAAACCTCGAAGAAGAGCTTTCGAAATTCGCCAAAAAAAATCCGCAGAATCCGGATGATTATGAAACGCAATTCGAGGATATCGGCAAAGATGAGACTGATTCAAGCTCTGAAGTGGCGAGCTATAGTTTGAATTTGACTTTGGAAAAGACATTAGAAAAATCATTGCGCGACGTTAATAAAGCGTTGGAAATGATTGAAAAAAAGAATTACGGCATTTGCAAATACTGCCAACAAGAAATTGACGTCAAGCGATTAAAAGCTCGACCGACCTCAAGCGCCTGCGTTACCTGCAAAACAAAATTAAAATCCATGTAATGAACGCGTTCAAAAATTATTACTTGATAATATTCGGAGCGGCGATTATTGCCATTGACCAACTAATCAAATATCTTCTTTCCGCATTGCCTTTGGGTACGGAATTTTTTATTGTTAAAAACGATTTTTTCACCTGCGAAATCGCGTTACTGAACAATCCGTATTTGGCTTTTGGCATAAAAGCTCCCGCGTTTATCATCACCGCGATTCTAACCGCGATCATCATCGTTTTAATCATCTTTTTGAAAAAATCGTGGCAAAGCGGCAATCTTGTGAGCGCGACCGGGCTGTCTTTAATCGCCGGCGGCGCCGCGGCGAATGTAATCGACCGGATCAGCCGCGGCGCCGTGCTTGATTATCTCACTTTATCTTTCCGCGGATTCGAATGGGCGACATTCAATTTCGCCGACGCGATTATTACCATTTCATTGTTCGTCGTAATTTTAAACGAACTGAAACGACGCAATAATCTCTCAACGCACCTCAATAAAGACATTAGCTCCCAATAGAATAGATAAAGGTTCGCCCATCGAGATTGCTTCGTCACCCCGTTGGGTTCCTCGCAATGACAATATAAATTATGAAAATAAAAAAACTACTTTTTCTATCCATCGCTTTCTTTATGCTTCTGCCGTTCTTCGCGCGAGCGGACGAAACAACGCCGGCAAAATCAATTTCGGTCTACGTCTTCACCCAGCAAGGGTGCCCTTATTGCGCTGAAGTCCTTTCTTTCCTCGAAGAATTGAAACAGACATATCCAGGAATAGCAGTGTTTAACTTTGACATGAAAATCCATCCTGAATACGTCAATGCCTACGCCCAAATGGCGCAAGCGTACGGCATCTCGACAACCCACGTTCCAGTAACATACATTGGCGCCAAAGCAATCGAGGGCGCGAATGAATCAACGATAAAAGAAGCGATTGAATATTGCTTTTTGCCGGTTAACCAATGTATAGACCCGGGGAAATATATTCAAGAAGCAACGCCGATTGAAAATAACGCGGCTGGAAAAACAAATCAAGAAATTGTCGGCTGGGTTGTCATCGGATTGGTGACCGCCGGCGGAGTGGCGCTATTGATTTTCAAATTTCGCTGACTGCTCGTCTTTTTCTAACCGCTCCGACGTACGTCGGGGCGGCTTTTTATTGTCCTCATTGACTTTATCAGCCGCAAAATATAAACTTTAAGCGACAAAACTTAAAATTGTTAAGTTTTAGGTTATTGGGTTTTAGGTTGTAGTGAGTAGGTTGTAGAATTGTAGAGCTTTATAGCCGTAAAGCCTTATAGCCTTAGAGCTTTCCGTTCGTAATTTCGTATTAGTTCGTAGTTCGTACATATTGATTTTTCCGTTTTTTTTATTTTTTATTTTGATTTCTTATTTTCTTAATTTTTTAATTTCTTGACTGATATGTTCGTCAAAGTTAATTCCTGCACTAACATCGGACTCGATTGCGAACTGGTGGAAGTGGAATGCGATGTCGCTCCTCGCGAACAGTGGGCTTTTGTTATTGTCGGATTGACCGACACGGCCATTCAAGAAGCGCGGGAACGCGTCCGCTTGGCAATCAAAAACAGCGGACTGGAATTTTCCCGACACCGAGCAATCGTCAATCTGGCGCCCGCGGATTTGCGCAAAGAAGGACCGGACTATGATTTGGCGATTGCGGTCAGCGTTTTGCAAAGCACTGACCAAATCAATGCCAATATCGAAGACAGCTTGTTCATCGGCGAACTAGCTCTAAACGGCGATACGCGATACGTGAGCGGAATTTTGCCTGTGGCCGCTTTCGCCAAAGAAAAAGGATTTAAGAAGATCTATCTGCCGAAGGAAAACGCTTTGGAAGCGACGCTGATTTCCGGCGTTGAAATTTATCCAGTGGAAAATTTATCCCAACTGGTTTTGCATTTAAATAACATTCAGCTAATATCTCCACTCGATAACTCAACTTCCTTGCTAAACGCCGCGCCGATTTATGATTTTGATATGGTCAATGTGCAAGGTCAGGAGCAGGCGAAAAGAGCGCTGGAAATCGCGGCCAGCGGCGGACATAATATTCTGCTCTCCGGTCCGCCGGGTTCTGGCAAAACCCTGCTGGCCAGAACTCTGCCCTCAATAATGCCGGGCATGGACGAAGAAGAAATTTTGGAAGTTACAAAAATCTACTCTGTCGCCGGATTATTGCCAAAAGACAAACCGATTATTTCCAGCCGGCCATTTCGTTCACCGCATCACACTGCCTCCGGCGTGGCGCTGGTCGGCGGCGGCCGCATTCCGCGGCCCGGTGAAATTACCCTCGCTCATCGCGGCATTCTTTTTCTGGACGAGTTCCCTGAATTTCCACGAATAGTATTGGAAAATTTACGTCAGCCGCTCGAAGACGGCATAATCTCGGTTTCCCGCGCTGAAGGCAATGTGTCGTTTCCCGCTCGCTTCACTCTCGTCGCCAGCCAAAATCCCTGTCCCTGCGGCTATTTCGGCGACAGCGAAAAACGTTGCGTTTGCTCGCCCGGCCAAATTTTAAAATATCAAAAAAAAATCTCCGGCCCGATTCTCGACCGGATTGACTTGCATGTGGAAGTGCCGCGCATCAAATTCGATAAAATGACAGCCGCGGGAAACAATGAATCATCGGAAAAAATCAGGGGAAGAGTGCGCGCCGGGCGCGAGCGCCAGGCGCGGAGGTTCAAAGAATTGAAAATAAAGACCAACGCGGAAATGCGGCCAGCGGAGATAAAAGATTTTTGTGCGCTCGATTCACGTTCCTTGGATTTGCTCCGCAGCGCCATGTCCCAGCTCCATCTCTCAGGCCGCTCTTTTCACCGCGTGCTTAAACTTAGCCGCACGATTGCCGACCTGGCTGGCGCGGAAAATATTGAAACCGCTCATTTGGCGGAGGCGCTGCAATTCCGTCCTAAATAAGTTACAGCTGTACAGATTATTGTACCCGCCTCCGCCGCCAGCTACGGCGGGCAGGCAGATTATACAGATTTTTAGAGATAGGTCATTTGAGTTTTATTTGTAACATTTGTAATGATTCGCCTGCCCTGAGCCCTGAGCTTGTCGAAGGGTCGAAGGGTAATTTGTAGCAATTATTGTTTTCTTGTTTTATTAATTTCTTAATTTTTTAATTTCTTATTTTCTTGCTTCAGTGTTTCCATGCTACTTCACGTACGACAGCGGATTTTTTAACACTCCGCTGACTCTAACTTCAAAATGAATGTGCGGTCCGGTTGACCAGCCCGTTGAGCCGATCGCGCCTATGGTCTGCCCTTTGACCACGCCATCGCCCTTCTCCACGTACAACTTGCTCGCGTGGCCGTAGCGCGTCAGCACGCCATTTCCGTGATCAAGTAAAATATTATAACCATAACCATTCGACCAGCCGGCGTAAGCCACGGTTCCGTCGTCGGCGGCGTAAATGGGCGTGCCTTTGGGTCCGGCGATGTCTATGGCTTTATGCCGCCAGCTGTAATACTGCGAAATGCGGCGCACGGTTGTCGGCCAAAGCATTCCCTCGCCCGTGATTTTTTGCGCCGGCGGAATAAACAATTTGCTGATCGGCGCTATTGACGGAACATTGCTTCCGCTCGCATATCGCGGCTTTGCTACGTAAGGAGAAAGTTTCTTCCCGCCAGGGATAATAAGTTGCTGACCAATTCTAATATCATTAACGTCAAATAAATTATTCGCGCTGATAATTTTATCCTGCACGATATTATATTTTTTAGCGATTGACCCAATATTTTCCCCGCTCTTAACTTTATGTAAAACACCAGAAACAGGCAGAATTTCTAATTTGTCACCCGCCTTAATCGTGGTTTTTACCCCTAAATTGTTTTGCCAAAGAATTGTTTCCGCGCTGACCGCGAATTTTTCCGCGATCGCCGTCACGGTCTCGCCTTCCTGCACAGTGTAAACAACCACGCCCGGCCGCGAGGCGGTGCTTCCCGGCAATTCGCCGATTTTCACCGGCTCGATAATATTCGGCTTCGCCACCGCCGTCCCGCCTTCAGTTATAGTGGAAAAATCAGTAATTAATTGGTCGGCCGACTCTGCGTCCGGCGGCAGAGGCGCTTTTTGTCCTTCCGCCGTCCAACTATAATCAAGGTAGTTTAGCACTTTATCTACCGGCCCCTCGACACTTGTTTCTTCCGTCAATTCTTCAATTCCTTCTTTATCAATAATAGTATAAATAATTGTTTGTTCGCCGTAATTATCCGCGCGCAGCTCTTCCGCGTTTATGTTGTTGACAATAATGATAAAGGAAAGCGCGCACAAAACGACATGAACGATATAACCGCGATTGAGGATAAAAAAAATCCGGCTTCTTGTCGGCAAATAAAACTTTAAAAAATTATACTTCAAATAATATCCCAGTTTATACGTTGGAAAAATAAATAGCCAAAATAATATCCTGCCGATTTGAACGCTAGCCGCTCGAACAATCGCCAATCTTGAAAAAAATATGCCAAGATATTTCCCGCAATAAGCAAAAAAAATGACTAATTTTACGACTATCTGTTTTATGGCCATAGTTAATAACAAAATATCAAAAATTTCGCTCCAAGTCAATGAAACGAGTTCGAACAAATCCAACGAAAAATTTTTTTATCATCTTGCTTTTATGAAAAAAATAGGGTAGTATAAAGTATGCCTAGCGTTGAAATTTATAAAAACGAGAAAATAGAATGTAGAAAGTAGAAAATAGAAGTTTGTTAGATGAAAACCGTCTGCATTCTGATTTCTGTATTCTACATTCTATTTTCTAGATTCTATTCTTATTAATTGTTCTTTTATGTCCAACAGACATCTTTCGCGCACCATCGCCCTGCAAACCCTTTTCGAATGGGATTTCAAAGGTAATAAGAAACCCGAGCTCGATGAAATCGTCCAGTACAATTATTCCGCTTTCGCGCCGGAGTTCGACGACCATTCCTTCGCCGACAAAATCGTCAAAGGCGTGGCCGAACATCTTAATGAGATAGACGGGTTCATCAAAGAATACGCGCCCGAATGGCCGCTGAATCAGATAACTTTGGTGGATCGCAATATCTTGCGCATCGGCATCTACGAATTGATATTCGACCCTGACATTCCGTCGAAAGTGGCGATCAACGAAGCGATTGAAATCGCGAAAACATTTGGCGGCGAATCATCCGGCAAATTTGTCAATGGCGTTTTAGGTTCCATCTACAAAAAAATCGGACCGACTGATAAAACAGAAGACAAGGAAGATAAAGAAGAAGCGATGACAAGCGAGACGATCGTTGATGAGCAAGACGAGTAAAATATGCTTGCCTTGCTGAATTCTTGTCTCGCTTGTTTTACTTGTTTATTAACTATATTATGAAAAAAAATTTTAGCAAAATCGCGAAAACCATTGGCGTTAAATTCAACAATGAAGATTTGTTGAAACAAGCGATGGTGCATCGTTCGTATTTGAACGAACATCCGAAATTCGAACTCGACCAAAATGAACGTTTGGAATTTTTAGGCGACGCGGTTCTGGAATTGATCGTGACCGAGTACTTGTACAAAGGATATCCGAATCCTGAAGGCGAATTAACGAACTGGCGGGCAAGCTTGGTCAATAGCCGCATGCTTTCTAAAATCGGAGAATCCATCGGTATAGATGACGTATTATACTTAAGCCGCGGTGAAGAAAAAGACACCGGCAAGGCGAGACAGGCGATTTTGGCGAACGCGTTCGAAGCACTGATTGGCGCGATTTACCTTGACCGCGGATGGGACGCGGCGAAAAACTTCATCCATCGGTTTGTATTAACAGAATTGCCGGAAATTTTGGACAAAAAACTCTATCTTGACCCTAAAAGCAATCTGCAAGAGCTAACCCAAGAAAAAATAGGCATAACTCCGATATATAGGGTACTTTCTGAATCTGGACCTGACCACGCGAAAAATTTCGAGATCGGAGTTTTTTTGAAAAATAACAAAATCGGGCAAGGGAGCGGGTCGAGCAAACAGGAAGCGCAAGAGGAAGCGGCGCGAAACGCGCTGGAAAATGAAGGATGGAAATAATGAATGCCGAAACGTAGGGACAGGCTATTAGCCTGTCCGCGTTTACAAAACGTTTGGCGGAGTTTATCCCGCAGAGAGTGTGTCCGTAGTTCAATGGATAGAACGTTTGGCGGAGTTTATCCCGCAGAGAGTGTGTCCGTAGTTCAATGGATAGAACGTTTGGCGGAGTTT
>JACRNX010000010.1 GCA_016214755.1 Candidatus Falkowiibacteriota bacterium | reverse complement strand
TTTTTTAAATAATTCCAAAATTGGCTAATATCGTCTTTATGTAAAAATGGTTTGCATTTAATCTCAATAATTATTTTATTGTTCACAATTATATCTGGCACATAAATTCCGACGTTACTTCCTTCATAAAATATTTCGAGGCGTTTATTCTTTTCTGCTTTAACCTTTCGTTTATTCAATTCGATTATCAATGAATTGTGATAAACCTTTTCTTTCTGGCTATTTCGGAAGGTTTTGTAAATTGCATAAAAAGCGCCTTGCACTATATATGAATCTTCTTTATAAATTAGTTCGGCCATAAATTTAGCAAGTTTCGCGTTTTATTTCGCATTGTTTCGCGCTATTCACCCTCATAGGAAACCAACCATCTTAAATAATATCTTCCGAACTTCGCACTGCCGCCGAGAAACGGCAAATCCACGATCAAACTGACGCCAACGACGATACCGCCTAATTTTTCGACTAATTCAATCGCCGCGCCCAGCGTTCCGCCGGTCGCGAGCAAATCGTCAACGATTAAAACGCGCTCGCCCTGTTTTATCGTGTCTTCGTGCATGCAAACTGTGTCTGGGCCATATTCTTTCATGTAACTCGCTTCGACTGTTTTATGCGGCAATTTCCCTTTTTTCCTGACTAAACAAACGCCGCAGCTCAATTTGTAAGCGATGACTGAACCCAATAAAAAACCGCGCGCGTCAATAACCACGATTTTGTTTATTTCCTTATCAATAAACGGCTCAATCATTTTATCAATGACGTATTTAAACGTTTCGCCGTCTTGCAATAGCGTTGTTATATCCTTAAAATTGACGCCTTTGATCGGCCAATCCGGCACCTCGCGTATTTTCAATTTTAAGTCCATATTGATAATATTAATTCTGCGCGTTCAACGCATTTAAAGTTTACACTAAATAAATTTTTAATAAAAGCAGAATTTTATAAAAATAAAAATGTTATCCACAATTGCTTCAAATATTTAATTGTTATTTAAAAATGAAAAAGCCGGCAGTACTACTCGATTGCTCGAGTTTCCCACCGACCTATGTGCTTTATTAGCTACGCTATGCGTAACCTTTTTGAGAGAGAAAATCGCACTCGCGGCTACGGATTATCTCCCTACAATTCACACAGCCGCAGTTCTTCAAGAGCGTCTCGCGGTCCGCTGTCCGCGACGGAGCTGTTTGCTCGGTAGATATTTCTGTTGCTTCGGTCAAGGCGGAGTTGAAAAGACACTTGTCTTCCGCCGAACAGAGCTCGAGAATGGCGTTCGCGATTATCTTGCGCGCCTTCGCCTCGTCGTATCGCTCCATGCCGAGCACTTCGTAGCCCACAGCCGCGATGACAAGGCCGATATTCACGATGTAAGTCGCGTGATTTTTCACGCAAAAATCGTACGACTTCTGCTTTGGTGAAAGCCGCAGGGCAAACAGTACGTCTTGAACATAAGGAATCTCCGGAACGCCCGCGAAGCGGCAATGGTCAAATCGAACGCCCGCCTTCTTGAAGGTCTCAATGTCCATGTCTTCTCCTTTTAAAAGTGGTTCACTCTTTGAGTCCACCACACAATTGAGATGGTCTCAAAAAGAGAGAGGAGGCGCGCGAGGAGTGAACTTATGCGCCTTCCCAAAGATACGCTTGTTTTCGTTAATCCTTTGTTGCTAACTTCGCTACGAGATGTTGGCGAAGCACAATGAGTTTTCGCGCGGAGAGACGATATGTCTTCACGAGACGGTTGCACGTTTCCTGACTCGGACGTCTGCCCCAGTGTCGCGGATTCGGATAGAAAGCCTTTCCACCGTACGTAGTCTGTATTATGAGCTCGCCGAGCCCTGATGGTCCAAGTATGAGCGGCGTTCTATCTGCACTTTCTCCAAGTCGTACCGCTTTTTGTAAATTTCGAATTTCAGGCATCCTCAGGAGTGCACGGAGCGCCTTAGCCGTGGCTTCAATCCGTTCCTGTCGTTTCATCAACGATTCTGTCTGTTCTGTTTTCATTATGTCACCTCCTTCTATTGTCCTCCATTACGCTATTTAGTAAAGAATCTGGACAAGATTATTTATTGTAGCAGTATTATAAAAATCTGTCAAATCTATGTTAAATTATGTCAAATTACAAATAAATAATATTTTAAAAACTACCTTCACTCAAAATGCAGGCAGTTTGCGGTTTACCATGAACCTGAATATAAAATGGTTTACCATGAACCCGAACATAGTGAGTGGTTCATGGCGGGGGCGGTAGGAATCGAACCCACGATAGAGGTTTTGGAGACCCCTGTGATGCCACTTCACCACGCCCCCACATAGTAAAATTCTAAATTCGAATATCGAAATCCTAAATTTAAAATTTAAATCTAAATTTTGCGTCGAGTTCTTCTCGTACAATCAATCTTACTGCGTTTTCAAAAACGAGAACCTCATCACGAACAGTTTCTTGAACTATTTCTTTGATTTGTCTTAAATCACTTGAATCCAACATATTGATTTATTTTATCATGACATAAACTAATGTCAATTTTTTCATTAACATCGCGACGAAATCATTTTAATTTAAAAAATAGCCAATTCTTTTTCTGATTTTTAAATTTAATCAAGACGAACTTGCCCGTTAATTTTTTTCCTTTTAACGTAAAAACAATTTTGTCTGATTCGACGCTTTCAGGAATCCAAATCCCTTTATCCCAAATTTCCACCGTCCCACCGCCATACTCTCCTTTTGGAATTTCCCCCTCGAAATTCGCGTAATCGAGCGGATGATCTTCTGTCTCGACCGCCAAACGTTTTATTCCTGAATTCGATGGCTGTTTCGGAATCGCCCAAGATCGCAAAACACTATTCTGTTCTAGCCGAAAATCATAATGCAAGTGTGAAGCATCATGCTTCTGAATGACAAAAATCAAAGCGCCTCGATTTCTTTTTTTTACTATTGCTGGCGGCTCTTTTGTGGCTTTAAAATCACGTCTTGATTTATAAGCGCGTAGCGACATACATCTTTATTATATCAAAATTAATAATAACGGACTAATAGTCCGTTATTTTTGTTCCGACTCCGGCTCTTTCGCCGACTCCTCGTCGTCCTTGTCAATGAGACGAATCATCGTTTCATACTGTTCTTTATCTATCATTCCAAGATCATATAATTGCCTGTATGACCGCTTTAACGAAGTTTTCGCGTCAACTTTGTCACTTTGAGAAGTATTATCAGCCATCTATCCCTCCTTTCATCTATACCATACATCTTCTACTGTTCCTGTCAAATCTCGCGCCTTGATTATTTATTCTCCTCTGATCAGCGGCACGAAAACAAAGCCGGGAAATTCAATCTCTTCAAACTGAGCTTTCCCTCGTTTTATAAAGAGCCAAATGCTTTCGTTGATCGGCGCGACAATTCGTCCGTTGATTTTCAACTGCTCTTTCCACGCCTGAGGTAATTTCTCGGTCGAAGCCGCGCAAATAATCTTATCAAATGGCGCTTTTTCCGCCAATCCGTCAATTCCGTCGCGGCAATAAAACTCAACCACTCCCTTCTCAATAAAGTTATATCTTCTGACATTATTTCTTCCAAACTCAAATAATTCGTTTATTCTTTCCACCGCGTAAACTTTGCCGCCGAGACCGACGATTTCAGCAAGCAAAGCGGTTTGCCAACCCGAACCTGAACCAATATCCAATATTTTTTCACCTTTTCGCGGTTGGAGCAATTCCAACATAAAAGCCACGGTGAGTGGCTGGGAAATCGTTTGGCTGAACCCGATTGAAAGAGGCGTATTGATCGCCGCTTGCCCTCTATCTTTCTCGCGAATAAAATCTTCGCGTTTGATTTTGTAAAAAGCAGAAATAAGCGATGGGGTTTTAAGATATCCTTCCTTAATTAAATGACTGATTAATCGCTGCATATAATTTTTCAATATAGTCATCAATTAAAAATGTTTTAGATTTTTCTTGACAAGCGCGCGACATTGCGTTCCACGCTGGCAACGTCATCCCTCGCGCCGCGTTCAGCGCTTTTAAAAATTCCTGCTCGTTTTCAGCGTCAAAAACAAAACCGTTTTTTCCATTTTCAACTAATTCCGCCGCGCCGCCGATGTTTGCCGCAATCACAGGGACGCCATACAAAAACGCTAACAGAATGACTGTCGGCGAATTTTCATAGCAAATTGACGGCACGATAAGAAAATCGGCCTGAACAAAAATTTTGTTCAGTGATGATTCGTCAACGTCTCCGACCAATTGAATATTTCCGCCGCCCCTCTGCTCTTTTCCGCTGCCGGCCACAAGCAGTTTGTTTTGAATATTATTTTTTTGCCAAAGATTGATGAGCCAATGGATCCCTTTGTGTTCTTTTAGCTGGCCAAGAAACAGAAATGAACCGCTTAATGCTGTTTTCTCAGGAATTTCTTGCTCTAGACGCCTGATTGGATTTGGCAAAATGATTCGTTTTGACGACTGAAAAAATCCTTTGCTGACGTAAAAATTCATCAACCAGCGTGAAGGTGAAATTATCATGAACGGCGAACCAAATAAAATTTTACAGATTGCTGCATAAACACGCGCCAGCCAACCGTTGGTTAAAAAGTCGTTCTCTTTGCCCTTCAAGATGATGCCTGACGGCGCAACTAATTGGACATCGTGCAAAATATGGCAATGTCTTATTTTTAATATTTTTACAACGGACGGGATCAATAACCCGATCCCGACTAAATTATGAGTGATGACGATTTGCGGCCGCTCTTTTTTAAGAATCCGCCAAACGACGAACGCTGAATGTAAATTAAACGTGTCGAATAGCCGCCAAAAAAATCGCCAGCAAACTGAATATCGCTCGTCATCAAGATAATAAAATAGATTCATTGGTTTGAATCTATAAACTTTAATTCCCTCAACTATTTCTGTCGTTAATCCTCGGCCAGTTTTGGTCGAAACGACGCTCACCTCATTGCTGGCTGCCGAGAATCCGTCCGCGATTGTTTTCGCGACCCGCTCCGCTCCGCCGCGCGCCTCTGGCGGATACAAATTGCTGATAACGCAAATTTTCATGTTAATTGATTATGATACAAACTTTGGTATAACGCCGCTAGCTTTTCAGTTATCACTGACCAGCGGTATTTTTTTTCAACTGTTTTAAGGCATTCTTCGCTGAATTTTTGGACGACGTCCGGATTGGCGCAAAGATAATTGATTTTTTCCGCCAAATCGCGGCTGTTTTTCGGCTCGATCAGCAAACCGTTCACGCCTGAATCAACAACCGCTCTTACTCCTTTTAAATTTGAAGCAATCACCGGCTTGCCGCAAGCCATGGCTTCAATTAAAACAATGCCGAACGCTTCCGAACTGTTGATTGAAGGTAAAACCAAAAAATCGCCTAAATTATAATACTGAACAATCAATTCTTTATCAACATAACCTGTAAATTGAATTTGGTTTTCCAGTCCAAGTTCGCGCGCCAGTCGCTGATATTCTTTTTGCAAATTGCCAGCGCCGACAATCAGCGCTTTAATTCTCGAATTATTAATAATGCTGATCGCTTTGATTAAATAATTAACGCCCTTGAAATAGTGGGCAATATCAAGCCCGCCGACGAAAAGTATTATTATGTCCTCCGAAGAAAAACCGTATTTTTTCAACAATTCCGGATCCTTAGGCATTGGTTTATAAAAACGCGGGACGCCAAACGGTATTTCAACGAATTTCTTGATGTTGGCGAAATAATAACTTTGAATATGCGAATTTTCGATGTAATCCTCCGAGGAAACAATTATTTTATCGGCCACTCGAAGCAAAAACGGTAAACTAAATTTTTTAAAAATACTTTCGTAAATTTTTCGCCAGCCGGACAGATTCACGTCCATGTGGTAAGTGATGATTAATTTCAGTTTATCGCCGCGGATTTTTTTCAACAGCGCGACGATAAAAGTACTGCCGAGCAAAGGATAATGCAAATGGACGATGTCAAAATTCCATAACCAGTATAAAAGCTGGGGCAAAAACGCGCCCAAACCGATTTTAAACCACGGAAAAAGCGCGACTACTGCGTACGATTTATTAGCGCTAATATCTTTCTTTGACCGCGGCACGAACACGGTCACATCATAGCCGCGCTCCGTGAGCTGGTCGGCGTAAGAATGCGCGACCATGCCAATACCGCCGGCGTCTGGTGGCAGATGGCAAACGACTTGGGCGATTTTCAATTTATTTTCCATAATTGAGTACTGATTTTATGGATAGAGATAGCCGTAATTCGTAAATTGTCATGCTTCGAGAGCCTCAGCATGACAAAGGGTACGTCTTTTGTTACCCTGAGGTTCTCGAAGGGTGAACTTGGAACTTTGAACTTAACTTTATTATTTTATTTATTTTGTTTATCTTATTTACTATTGATCTCCTCTCGCCAACTCTTCACATAAAGCGGCTCGCAGCTATTCCATAATCCATCTTTAAGTACAGTGCAAGTATTAATATAGTTAAGCGGAATCATCTCCTCGCCCAAATTGACTTTCTGCTCTTCGTGATAATTCTGGATAATGCATTCATTCTGATCGTTTCTCTTCAAAATGCGAATCAGCGAATATGAAAAAAGATTTTTGTCTGTTTCGCTCGCGTCTTTCACCAAAAATATGTTTTTCACGACGCAACTCGCGAATGCTTTTTGAAAACATTTTTCCACTTTAACGTTAGACCGACCGGCGACAACCGCGCCGTCTTTGGGTTCCCGCTCATGCCAAATGCCGCAGCTTTTTTCAGGCGCGTTATAAAAATGTTCGACGGGCATCGCCTCGACGAATTTAAACAATCGTTTTAATTGTAATTGCGAATCAGGATAGTATAACTTTAAATAAAGCATGGCGCCGACCAGCAATAACCCCGCCACTATCCACGGAATTTTCTTCACCATATAATAAATTTTCGCGCGATAAACCAATAAAAATTGAAAACCGGGTTCGCCAAATTTTTTAATATCCAATTTTCAATCTCGCAAAATTCTATTTTCCCCGCGAAATTTTTGATTATGTCGCGATCGCTCGTGACTCGAACTTTCGCCACTTCTTTTCTTACTCGCAAAATATTCCGCCAAGTGGCAGGTTTCAAGAAATAATAATATATCTTCAAACGCAAGAATAAATTAGCATGAATTATTGAAAAAAACAACATGCCAAATTCAAAAATAATCAACGCGGGCAAAATCAACATGATGGTCGCTAGTTTATAATAGCTAAAAATAGCCAAAAAACGATTCCTCTCCATAAAATAAAGCATACGCACGCTACGCGAAAATTCGTAGCGATGATAGACAACGGATTTTGGCGCTAAAACAATCGTATAGCCCGCGAGTTTTGTCCGCCAACAGAGTTCAATATCATCGTGATACATGTAATATTCCTCGTCGTAAATTCCGATTTTATCCAAAACCTCTTTTTTGACAAGTAATGAACAGCCGCTGGCGTAACCCTTGATTTCGATTATTGACTCATTCATTTCATGGTCCTTTTGACGATAACCGTCCGTAAAGCCGAATCCCAAAAAATGCATTTTATTGCCAATGGTATTAATAAGCGGGTGGCGTTTTTCTTCGTCTGTTTTCGGATAAAGCAAAATTTTTGACTGGACAATGCCAATGTCATCGGCTTTGGACGCTTTGACTAGCTCGCTAAGCCAATCTTTATCAAAGCGCGTGTCCATGTTAGCGATGACGAACAATGAACAGCCGTCATCAATCGCTTTTTTGATTCCCGCGTTATTGGCCGCCGAATAATTACCGTCTTGGCGAACGACAATCTTTGCCTCTGGATATGTTTCTGTTATAAAAAAGCGCGTTTCCGCGCTGGAGTCATTGTCAACGATATAAACGCAAAAATTTTCTTTTAAATATGACTGATTCCTCAAACTGTCGCGGCACTCGACCAAGAATTTTTTCGCGTAATCCTTATAATTCACGATTATTATCGCCACTTTCTTCATACGTCCTCTTCATTACGTCTATCTATCTTCTCCATGTTGTTAATCGCTGTTTTTTGGACAATCTGCGTGATGTCTTTCTCTATTTTTTTTATTTTCAACCACAATCGGAATCCAAAATAAAATATAAAGATTAAAGAAAAATAAATTAACAAATCAACGCCCCGCCCGACTCCGATTTTAAAAGCTAACCAATCAATAATAGCGGGATAAATATCGAACAGAGCAATAACAAGCCAAAAACAAATCCAAAGAATTAAAAACAGGGCCGTCATCTCTTTTTTATAAAGGCGATAGATCGCTTTTATAACCATAAACGCGGCCAGCAAAATTATTATGATTTGAAATATGGACATAAAATTGCTTTTAAATTTCTAAAATTTGTTTCAATAGCAAACGCCATCCCATCCGCAACTTCGGCCGCACTGGTTTTGACATTGAATACGTTTCGTAATTGACCCTGATCGGGACCTCGAGATAATGCAATCTATTTTTAATTATCAAACCTAAAATTTCACTGCAATGGGCAAAATCATTACTTTGCCAATTGATGCGCGCTCGAACTTCGCATCTGAACGCGCGCAACCCGTTCTGCGGATCGCTGAATTCTAGTTTTAACAGCGAATGGCTGAAAATTTTCGCTAAAAACAAAATTATTCTCTTTCTAAACGGCAAATTTGATTTTAATCCAAGAAATCTCGAACCCAAAACAACATCAGCTTCGCCGCTGATAATGGGCTTGATTATTGTTTCAACGTCTTCCACGCGATGTTGATTGTCCGCGTCAAAATGAACGATAATGTCAGCGCCTTTCGATATCGCGTAATCAGTGCCCGTGCGCAAAGCCGCACCTTGACCTAAATTTACATGATGTCGCAATAAATTAATTTCAAATTGCGACGCGATCTCTGCTGTCTTATCAGCCGAGCAGTCGTCCACGACTACAATTTTATATTCTGTCTTTTCGAAAGAACTCAAAACTTCGGCGATTTTTGCCTCTTCATTGTACGCGGGAATGACAACGAAAATTTTCATAAAAAACAAAACCACTTTATTAAGAGAGGCGGACAGGTCAAGACCTGTCCCTACAATCCCGTCTTATTTGTATTCCTCGTCTTTTGTTCAAATCTCCGTACTAAACGTCAGCAAATTTTTATGCGCTTTCGTAAAATCAATTGTTTTTTGAAGGCCATCCTCCAACGTAACAATCGGAATCCAGCCCAATTTCTCACGCGCTTTTGTAATATCCGGCAGAGCTAATTCCCGCATAAATAACTTTGATTCTTCAAATTTAACTTTGGATTTAGAGCCGATCATTTCAATTATTTTTTCTGCCACGTCAACTAATTTATAAACTTCCGTGCTGCCGATGTTTATCGGTTCGCTTATCGCTGATTCCATTATTTTTATGCAACCCTCGACGATATCGCTTACATAGCATAAAGAAGTGCGAAAATCCTCGTTCCCGTTGATTATCAAATCCTTATCCTCTAACGCGTTTAAGATGAAATCCGGCAGCATTTGGCCGTCGTTAATCAGCATTCTCGCGCCGTATGTCCTAAATATACGCACGATCTTGGTGTCTAAATTATGTACTTGGCGATAAGTTTCAACTACTGATTCAGCGTAGCGCTTGCCTTCGTCATAGCAAGCGCGCGGGTCGAGCATATCATAAACGCCGCGATAATCCTCGGCAATATATTGATCGCGCTCTGTTTTTCCATAAACGACGCTAGATGATGCCTGCAAAAACTTTGACTTATATTTAACCGCCAATTCAAGTGCTCTCACAAGTCCGAACGTGTTTGCTAACACGGTCTGTTTGCGTAATTTCTGAAAATTATTCACCGACGTGGGACAGGCGAGATTATAAATTTCTTTGACGCCAAAAACTTTTATTTGAAACAAATCAAGATCTTTTATGCTCTCAAATTCGATTTTTTCAGTAATGTCGGCGTTAATAAATTTGAAACTCGGCGAACGCAACAGATGATTGATATTGTTCTCGCCGCTTGAACAAAAATTATCAACGCAAATGACGTTGGCATCGGCCAAAAGCCGTTCGCAAAGGTGGGAACCAATAAAGCCGGCCCCGCCGATGACTAACACATTTTTCTTGTTTGGCATAAATTTAAAATAAAAATTAAAAAATTAAATTCGTAATCCGTAATCAGTAATCCGTAATTGATAATTTGTTTATAAAAATTGTAAACTTCCACGGGCTTACGCCCGTGGCATTAACCTATTTCAAGCTGCGCTTGCCCGCTATCCTCTCGTCCTTGATTTTCAATGTATTTTCTTACTGCTGCTTCATTCACTCCCACCGTTGATACAAAATATC
>JACRNX010000022.1 GCA_016214755.1 Candidatus Falkowiibacteriota bacterium | reverse complement strand
GATATTTTGTATCAACGGTGGGAGTGAATGAAGCAGCAGTAAGAAAATACATTGAAAATCAAGGACGAGAGGATAGCGGGCAAGCGCAGCTTGAAATAGGTTAATGCCACGGGCGTAAGCCCGTGGAAGTTTACAATTTTCTGAAAACTGATTACTAAACGTTATGCCTCAATACATTTATCGCGCTAAGAAAGCTGAAACAAACGAATTAATTACAGGAGCAGTTGAGGCGGAAACAGAAGGTTTAGCGGCGGAAATCTTGGAAGAAAAGGGATTCAGGGTTTTGTTTCTTGAAGAAAAAAAGCGGAGCTGGGCGCAGTTGGAAATCATCATCGCTGGCATAAAACAGAAAGAGCTGGTAATTTTTTCGCGCCAGTTGTCAATTTTAATTTCCGCCGAAGTGCCGCTGGTGGAAGCGTTGCGCGACGTGGTCAATCAAACGAAAAACAAGAAACTGAAACAAACCATCGCGGCGGTGGCGGCGGAAGTGGAAGGCGGCGTCAAGTTTTCCGACTCGCTCGCGCGCTATCCGGACGTTTTCGACGATTTTTTTCTCAATATCATCCGTTCCGGCGAACTCTCGGGCCGTCTGCAGGAGGTCTTGCTTTATCTCGCCGATCAGATGGAAAAAGATTATGATTTAAGGAGTAAAATCAAAGGCGCGATGATTTATCCAATTTTTGTTTTGGCGAGTTTGGTGGGCATCGGCGTCCTAATGATGATGTTCGTGGTGCCGAAACTGACGGACATGCTGGTCCAGACCGGCGCGCAGTTGCCGCTCGCCACGCGGATAATTAAGGGTACCAGCGATTTTTTGCTCGGATATTGGTGGTTGCTTATTATTTTCCTCGCCGGCGCGATTATCGGTTCGCGTTTTATATTGAAAACAGCGGATGGCAGAAGAGCGATGGATAAATTTAAATTGCAATTGCCGGTTTTCGGGAAATTGTTCCATTTTATGGCGATTATAAAGTTTTCTCGGAGTTTGCGGACATTGATGCTGGGCGGCGTTGATATTGTCGGCGGACTTGAGGTGGTGAGCAAGATGATGGGCAACGTTGTGTACGAAAATTTGGTGCAAGAAACAAAAAAGTACGTGGAAGGCGGCGGTAACTTGGGAGATATTTTCGCCAAAACCGAGCAGGTGCCGAAAATGTTGTCGCAAATGCTTTCGACTGGCGAAGAGACGGGCCGCATTGAGCCCGTGCTTGATAAATTGAGCGAGTTTTATACTCGAGAAGTTAATAATATCGTCGGAAATTTGATGTCTTTGTTAGAACCATTTATAATGATAGTGCTTGGCGTGGCGGTGGCGATTATGATTATGGCGATTATTCTGCCGATGTACCAGATATCGTCGGGGATGTGATCAGGGAACGGGACGAGTAACGCGGTAAACAGTAATTTGAGTTTGAGATTAAAGATTTAAATAAAAAGTCAAAATTCAAAAGTCAAAATTGCAAATCAAAATTCAAAAGTATTTTGAAATTATAACAAAAATTTTTACTTTTAACCATTCGACTCGCTACGCTCGCTCAGGACAAGCTTTGAACTTTTGACTTTTGCATTTTGAATTTTGGATTTGACTTAATTTGTTCTCATCTGTACATCTGTATAAATTAGTACATCTTGTATTATCAAAATAATAATTAATTCTATATCTATGAGACAACACAAAGGATTCACGCTCATCGAGCTCCTCGTGGTCATCGCGATCATCGCTTTGCTGTCCACGTTGGCAGTAGTGTCACTCGGCAATATCCGCGAGCAGGGCCGCGACGTAAAGCGGTTAAGCGATTTGGATGCAGTAAGGACATCGTTTGAATTAGTACGAAATGAAAAAGGCGGTTATGACACAAATTTAGGTTGCACGGGTGGTGTGCTTTCTGCTTGCCTTGGCGGCGAGCTTGAAAAAAGTTTGCCGACGCTGAAGAATCTTATTGATCCTCTTGAACAGACCAGGGCCTGCGAAGCCAATTGCACCCGGGCATGCAATTATCGGCTGATTAGCGTTTCCAAAGACGCTTATGAAATCGCTTTTTATTTGGAAAAAGGCGCGGGAACAATCAAAGAGGCGGGCTGTTACAAAATGACTGAAAAGGGAATTTCTAAGTACTAAATCAGAGGTCGGAAATCGGAAATCAGAAATCGGAAGTTGGCTTCATAAGAGGTCAGAAGTTAGAAATCGGAAATCAGAGGTCGGAAGTCGGCCTTAGAATTTGTTTTGAGGAACTGTTAAACATTGATTATTTTTACAGGTGGGCAATATGCGAGAAAACAAAGCATTCAGCTTGGTTGAAATTTTAATTGTCATCGGCCTCGTCGGATTAATTCTGACAGTGGTGGTTTTTATTTTAAATATCAGACAGTCGGAAATGAGAAACACGAAACGGATTAGCGATATGCAAGGGATTCGAAGCGCGCTCGAAGTAATCAAAAATGAAAACGGCTCGTATGAAAAAGCGTTTTGCGATTTGGGCATAGTCAGCGCCTGCGGAACAAAGAGCGCGTCGGAACTTTTGAAAATAATCCCAGAACTTAGCGCGTTAGATGATCCAGCGGAAAAGCAGACGGCGTGCGCGGCAAAAGACGTTTGTTCAACGAAAAATTGCAATTACGCGATTACGAAGTTAGAACCGGATGATTATGAAATTTTATTTCACCTCGAGCGCGGGATTAATGAATTCCAAGGCGCGGGCTGTTACCGCCTGTCGCCACGGGGAATTGAAAGATATTGAGGACGGCGATTTGTAATCAGAAAGTAGAAAATAGAAAGTAGAAAATAGAAGTTTGTGGGAGGGGTTATTTGTACTTTTTTCAGATTATAGATTCTATTTTCTAGATTCTAAATTCTAAGTTTCCCACATTCAATTTTATTTATGGATGTCAATCGTTGGTTAATTTTGGTTTCAATCATCGCGTTTTGTTTCGCGTTGTATCAAGCGGCGAACGCCCAAGAGCTAACGCAAAACAGCGTTGACGTTAATTGGGAAGTGACAGCCGGGTCGGCGTTGGTTATCGAAAAAAACACAGGCGATGTTGTTTTTGAAAAAGACGCGGAAAAAGTCCGTTCAATCGCCAGTTTAACGAAATTGATGACGGCTTTGGTGTTTTTGGAAAATAATCCTGGTTGGGGAAAAGCCGTTGTTTTAGAAAAGTCGGACTTTGTTGGCGGCGCGACTTTATGGCTGAAAAAAGGGGACAAAGTCAAAGTTAAAGATTTATTTTACGCCATGCTTGTCGGGTCGAAAAATAACGCGACCATGGCTTTGGTCAGAGCCAGCGGGCTGTCGAAAGAAAAATTCGTCGAGACGATGAATATAAAAGCGCGGAACTGGAATTTAAAGGATACTATTTTTTACGAACCGACGGGATTGGATGAAGAAAATGTCTCTACCGCGGAGGAAATGGCGAAAATCGCGCGCGCGGCGTTCGGTCAAATGGATATTTTGAAGGCGACGACAGTAAAAGAGTATAAAGTAAAAGCGATAAATCGTCGGGCGGCGGTCATTGTGAAGAATACCAGCGGAAAAATTTTGAAGCGCGATTTATACATTACTGGCAGTAAAACTGGCTGGACGGACGAGGCGGGTTATAATCTCGTTACCCAAGCGAAAACCGCGGACCGAGAATTGCTTGCCCTTGTCCTTGGCGGAAAGAAGATGGCAAAAGATTATGAAGATGTTTATCAACTATTGAAAAAATATTTATTTCAGAATAAGATGGCTGGGATAGCGAGATAAGTGAGAAAGCTGGATATTTTTTTGTCCTTTCTATGTTTGTTGGTGATTAGGAGATTTAATTTTTTTAAACGAGTTTTATTTTTTATATAAAAAAAGAGTGAGCAATTTATGAATGAGCTCACTCAGGTTGTTGAAGGTAGTTGGTTCTTGCTATTCTATTTTGATGAGCTTTTGAAGAGGATCGAGGCGAGGAAGCTGATACCCCACGCTTGCAGAAAGGTGATTGTTTTGATGTTGAAGAGTGCTGGCATCAACCAGTTCCAGAGGAAATAGACGGGGACTGCAGTGATTAAGCCAAATATGAACATCATGACGAGAAAAAAGATGCCGGCAACAATGGCAAGAACGAGTTTCTGTAACATGGTTCCTCTACTCTTTGTTCTACATAGCAGGATTGCTATGTCAAATCATTTTAGCATATTTTATTTTTGTCTGTCAAGGGTCCATTATGAGTTGAGATGAGATTTGGCTAAATTACCGACAAAAGCAAACTTTATTTCTTAATCAGAATATCGAAAGTTAGAAAAAATTTTACTCTGTGCCAGCGCGAAAACCATTGAAAATAGCGGTCGGCATGAGCGGCGGCGTTGATTCGTCAGTTGCCGCCGCTCTGCTAAAAGAGCGAGGATTTGATGTCCTCGGCGTTTTTTTGCATTTTTGGTCAGAGACGATTGAAGGAAAAATCAGGGACAATATCTGCTGTTCGCTGGAATCGCAAGAAGACGCGCGGCGCGTCTGCCAGAAATTAAGAATTCCGTTTTACACGTTGAACATGGAAGCGCCGTTCAAAGAAAAAATCGTTGACGAATTTTTCCTTGAATATCAAAATTGCCGGACACCGAATCCTTGCGTCCGCTGTAATCAGTTCATTAAATTCGGCGAGATGTGGAAAAAATTGCGGCCGATGAATGTTGATTGTATCGCGACGGGGCACTATGCTCTTGTGAAAGCTCAAAACCCAAAGCTCAAAGCTCAAATGAAATTCAAAACAAAAAATTTAAAATCTATCCTTCGAGGCTCGTCCACCGCTTTGGCGGTGGCCTCGCACCTCAGGATGACAATTCCAAGTTTTAAATTATTGAAGGGAAAAGATAAAAATAAGGACCAGAGTTATTTTTTGCATCAATCGACGCAGGAACAATTGGCGCATATATTGTTTCCGGTCGGCGATTTAACTAAAGCGGAAGTCCGTTCGCTGGCGAAAAAGTTTGGTTTACCGACCGCTAGCAAAATTGAATCGCAGGAAATATGTTTTATTCCTGGCGCCGACACGTCCGAGTTTCTCAAACGGCATTTGCGACTCAAAAAAGGCGCGATAAAAGAAATCGAGACCGGCCGCGTTTTGGGCGAGCACGACGGATTGGCGCTTTACACCATTGGCCAGCGCAAAGGAATCCGACTCGCGGGAGGCCCGTGGTATGTTGTCTCTTTTAATAAGACGGACAATGTACTTTTAGTCAGCCGCGAGGAGGCAAAGATTAGCAGTTCGCGATTCATCGTTGGCAACGTCAATTGGATTTCTGGGGTTGAACCGAAGTTTCCGTTAAAAACAAAATGCCGTGTCCGCAGTCAAGCGTCGGAGGTTGATTGCGTCGTTAATAAAAATAAAAGCACCGGCTATCGCGTTGATCTCGTGAAACCAGAACGCGCAATTACGCCCGGCCAGTATTGCGTTTTTTACGGCGACGATGAATGTCTGGGCGGCGGGGTGATAAAATTAGATCAGCGAGACAAGCAAGTCAAGTAATCAGCAAGACAAATTTTCTTGCTCGTCTTGCTTGTCAACGCTTGTCTTGCTCGTTTCTATTTGACAGGCGGAATAAAAGTACAGTTGTCGCCAGAATTTTTTATTTGTTGTATATTGTATTTGTAAGTCATCAAATTTTAAAATTATGGACGACCAACAAATGTTAGAATTTTTTTCTTCAAAGCAGGATTTGTTGGATTTAAAGGAAAGGATTGATAGCAAAATGAATCAGAAAATAGACAGAGTGTTAACGGCTTTGGGCAAACAGACGACCATCCTTAAACGTTTGGATGAAGAAAGGGTTTTTACTTTTGAACACGTTAAACGTCTGGAAAAAAGAGTGGAAGAAGCGGAAGTGGATATTAAAAATATTAAGGTTCAGTTGGCGATTGCGTGATTAGGACTTAAAAAATCGGGCGCTTGCTCGTTTTTTTAATTTGCGAATCGAATTTGACAGGCGGATAATTTTGTATTAAAATTCTAAACCAAAGTTCATTACAATTAAATTGATAAAAATAGCTTAATTTAGCGATGGGGTATCGCTATTTGGATAGGAAAGGACGAAAGGAGTCCAAAATGAGCAAGGTTGTAACTTTGAGCGCCGCGGTTTCCGCGCCAGTTGTTTTTAAGGAAATGATTGATAAACTCGCGGCCAAGGACCCGCAATTCGCCGCCTTGATTCAAGAAATGGACACGCGCGAGATAATCGCTGAATGCGTGAAATCCGCGGTTGACGCGCTCTGCGCCAATCATGCGGACATCACGCGCGCGCCGGCTGTTTTGGATTATTACCAAAAGGCCTTTGCTGGAAAATTTCATAAGATAATAAAATCGCGCGCCTTTTCACGCGGCATTGGGATTTCGGTTGACGAAAAGACCGGAACAATCAATTTTAGCGCCGACGATTATCAGCATCAAAGCGAAGTGAAGCGGCTGAAAGACCTTTTTCATCAATACTTTATTCAGGAAGCGCTGAAAGCAGTGCTGGAAATTCTCGGTTATAATATCGAAGCGTCGCGCGAAGTCGTCAAGGACGCGAACACGGGTGCGGAAAAAGTCATGTTGTCGCTTTGCGCTGGAAAGGAGAGGTAAGATGAAGACAATCGCGGTGGAAATCGGGCCAGACGGCAAGATGTCGTTTGACTTCCATGGATTCGAAGGCGAGACCTGCGAGACCGAAGAAGCGGCGATTCGCGCTCTGCTCGGGAAGATGTGCGTTTCAACGTTGGCCGAGTTCGCGCGGAAGGAGGCAGAGAGAAATGCTGGACAGCAAATCGCGCCGATACGTCAAAAGCAGTAAAAGTAAACGCAAACCGCGGAAACCCGTCCGTCTTGAGTTCGTCGAAGGACGGAGGCAAGAAATGCTCGCGGTGAACGTTGTTGGCGATAGGATTGAAATCAGCGACTATTCTTCCACTGATGACCGTGAGCGCGTGCTCACTCTGCTCTCCGTCCTCGGCGTAAAAGCGTCTGACGTGAACGAGAGCTGGTGCGGGTGAACGGCTCGTCATTGCGAGGAGTCCCGCCCCGCAATTGCGAGGCGGGACGACGAAGCAATCCCAGCGCCTATAGTCTCGAGATTGCTTCGTCGCTACGCTCCTCGCAATGACGTGGTCGCTATGCTCCTCGCAATGACGTGGTCGCTACGCTCCTCGCAATGACGTGGTCGCTACGCTCCTCGCAATGACGTGGTCGCTACGCTCCTCGCAATGACGTGGTCGCTATGCTCCTCGCAATGACGTTTTTAAACAATAATAAAGATGGAGGTGGAAAATGTCTGTGAAAACAGTAAGGGCACCGAACGGCGCGTGGGTCGAGATTGACACAAGTCGCACGTGGCATGGATTTAAACGAGGCGATGTAATTACCTGTTTAAGAGAAAACAGTCAATGGTTTGGAAAGCGCGCGATTCTCGAAGGAACATACGTAGAAGATCCGACTATTATTTACGCCACAATTCCCGGACGGGACTTTTTATATTACACCAATGATCCAAACGGTATTGTCCTCCTTGAACGTCCTGGTTTGCAATTCAAAGCCGGGTATAGAGTAAGTGTTTGGAAAGGCATTTATAATTGGCAAGGCTCTATTGTTTCTATTGAACCAGAAACCGAAAAATATTTGGTTGAATTTGACGAACCGCTTCCTGGTCAATTTAGGGACAGATTACCTGAACCCAGATATTTGACTGGAAACCGGCTAGCTTATGTATACGGTGAAAATTCATTGTCCCCGATTGGCACAACTTTTGTGGAAGGAGAAAGAGGAATGGCTGAAAATGTAATCATTGATGCCAATAGAATACCGCATCCGGTGGACGCGAATAAATCGCTTTTCGATTTTAAAGCTGGCGACATTATCATTTGCGATGAAGGCGAGTTGAAAGATAAAAGAATTAGGGTGCGTGGCGTTGAAATCGGCGATTTCCTGTTCGGCGAAGTAATCGGCGAACGAAGAATACTGTGGACGAATCATCCTGAAGGATTGATTCTTCTCGAACGGCCGGGATTTCCGTTCAAAGTTGGGGATAGAGTAAGGGCGATTGGTGGCTCACCCAAAGGACAAATTGGCACGGTTATTATATTGTGTCCGAATCAAACAAATTTTATATTTAACATTTTGGTTGAATTTGAAAATTGGACAGGAGGTAATAATGGTCTTTCTTCAATGTTAAGTCCCGAGTGCTTCTGGTTTCCAAAGCGTTATAGAAACCTAAGTTGTCACGCAGTAAGAAATAAGTTTTGGTGTTCAGTAAAGCACTTAACGATGATAGATGAATCACCTTCCGCGACCGCGGAAGAATTTATTAGAGAACAATTTCCCGAAGAACAGACAGAGCAAGCCGCGCAGGATGAAACGCAGCCGTATCCAGTTGAAAATTTGCTTGAAGCTCTGCAAGATGTGCGGGGCGAGCCGCCAGCGCCGGCAGCAGAAGCGCCAGCGTTCCTGGCGCCAGCATGGTTTGAAGAATTGTCAATCAATGTTCAGGCGAAAAGAGCGCATTTTTTCATCATCCACGGCAATATCTACGATTGGCAGAGAAATAGCCGCGCTAAGCGGGTGACTTTGAGGCAATATTTTAGCGAAGTATATCGCGACCGGATGGTGATTTTCTATTCATTGTCCGAGGGCATCAGTTTCGGTTCCGCGGACGATGAAAAGTGGTTTCGCAATCGCTTGACGCCGGCGCAGGACGAGGAAACAGCCGGTTCGGCGCGCGAGAAGTTGAAGCAGAAAGTCCAGGTCAGCCGCGCGGGCGGCGCTGGATTGGGCGATCTCGTCGGTCGAGCGCCGGACGCTGTCCTTCCCATGCTCGAACGTTTGCTCGCGGCGCCGGACAGCGAAGCGCCGAAAAAGCGCGTGCTCGTTATCGAGTCAGCTCATAACATCGCGCCGCGCCAAATCACGCCGGCGGAAAGAGCGACAGTGGAAACGCTGGAGCGCTGGGCGCGCGACGAACGGTTTCAAACAGCTGGCAGTTTGGTCATTTTGACAACACCGTTCAAAGGCCAAATCGCTGAAAGCTTGTCTTCCAGTTTCAGCGGCACGCGAACGATTCGCGTGCCAAAGCCGGATGAAGTTGGTCGAATTAGTTATTGGCAGGAAGCGATAACTGCTTCTGGCTTGCAATTAGCCGAAGGGCTGACGCCGGAAAGTCTGGGACGGCTGACTGGCGGTCTGTCCTTGCGCCAGATTGATGACCTTTGCGCTTTGGCGAAAGTCAAAAGCGGAAAAATCGAGCAGGATTTTGTTAAAGATGAAAAACGGCGAGTGCTTGACGATGAATTCGGCGATAGGGTGAAAATAAAAGTGCCGAAGTTCGGCTTTGAATTTTTTGGCGGCAAGGAAAACGTGCGCGCGCATCTCTTGCAGATTCGCGACGATATTCTGCGGGGAATGTTGCGGCGCGCGCCGATGGGCATTCTCGCGTCCGGCCCGCCTGGGACGGGCAAAACATTCCTTTTTGAATGCTGGGCTAATGAATGCGGATTTAATTTCGTGGAAATCGAGAATGTCCGCAGTAAGTGGGTCGGCGAATCAGAAGAAATAATGGAAAGAATTCTCGCCGCGCTGGACGATCTTTCGCCGGTCATCGTCGTTGAGGATGAGGCCGACCAATCAGAGCCGTCGCGCGACGCGCCGAGCGGCGATTCCGGCGTTTCTTCGCGATTGCGCCAGATGAAGTTTAAATTCTGTTCAGAACCGAAAAGGCGCGGCCGCGTGGTCTGGGTCAGAATCTCGAATCGCGATGACCTGCTTGACGCCGCCTACAAACGTAAAGGACGGACAGACGACAACATTCCGTTCGTTTTGCCGAGCGAAGTTGAATACGCGAAGATTTTTGAAGTAATGTTCAAGCGCTACGCTATTGCCACGACGATTACTGATTTCGCGCCTCTGGCGAAATCAGTCGCGCAGCGGATTTACTGCACCGGCGCGGACGTGGAATGGATGGTGCTTCAAGCGGATAAATTGGCTGGCGCGGCTGGCAAAGAGTCGATCGAGCTGGAGCATGTTCAGCAAGCGATTGACGATTGGGAAATGGATTTAGACCCGAATGACATTGACAATCAAATCATTCTCGCCATCAAAGGCAGTGACAAACGTTTGCGGCCGGAGAACTGGCAGGAAGTGCTGGCGGCCGCGGAAAAGCGAATCGAGGAAAGGGCGAAAGCGATGTTGCCGCAGTTGGCAACAGTTAACGGCAACGGCGCGCCATCGTCAGAATAAAAAAGACGTTATTATGTCATCCTGAGGCTCTCGAAGGATGACAAGCAAGTGATCCTTAGCATGACAGATTAACGGGAAGAACATTTTCTTTCCGTTTTTTTGTTTCAATTTAATTACCGCCTGCTTTTTATTTCAAGGGTCTGTCGCCAAATGCCATTTCTGTTGCAATTTCATAATTTTGGCCATAATCGCTTCAAAATTTTTCAGCTTATCTTACAGATAAACCTCAAAATTTATTCAGCGATTCTGTCTCAAAATTCTGAAATTTCACGACGAAAGCGCATTTGGCGACAGACCCTTAAATAATGACTCGTAATTAATACGGCGGCATATCTTCCCCCCTCCTGCGATATATCTTCTCCCCTTAGGATAAGGGGAGATAAAGAGGGGTTACGTTATGAGCCGCCTCACATAACCCCCTTAATCCCCTTTATCTTAAGGGGGAAATTGAAAATTTGTTGACTTTTTTTATTATTTCGCTATAATCAATTCTCGATAATGCCAGACGGCATTATAGGAGGATTGATGAGTGAGGGAAAAAGGAAAGAGTTTCTTGGAATGCTTAGATTGACTGATGAAGAAATTTATTCCCTCCGGCTAATCGCAATTATTTATATTATTGGGAGTGCTATTGGATTGTTGCTACTTTATGTATTAGCAGTGTCGGAGGCGCGCGGACAGGATAAGAAGCCAACGATTGCTGACACGCTCGCGCCAGTGCCGGAGATTGTCTTGATTCCGCGCGTCATAACGGGAATGAATGGACAGCACCACAGTGTTGCTATTGACGATATGCCTATTCCCAAAGACGCGCATGTGAAAGTGGCAATCGTGGTTTTCGCTTGGCCGGACGCAAAGGTCGAGTCAACACGCTCCTGCAAAAGCGCGGTCACGAAGGCGAAAAAGAACGGAACAACGACGACTTCGAGCGAGTCGGTCTCGACAGACACGAAGGTTGTCGGCAAAACCGGCATCTTGCTCGCTTGGCGCCAGCTTGCTCCATCGGAAGGTGGCGTTTGCACGTTGACAGTCAAACTTGGAACA
This sequence comes from Candidatus Falkowiibacteriota bacterium, assembly GCA_016214755.1. Lineage (GTDB taxonomy): Bacteria > Patescibacteriota > Patescibacteriia > UBA11705 > JABHMO01 > JACRNX01. Next base: position 13,527 of record JACRNX010000022.1, on the reverse strand, counting down.
GTCCAAAAAGCTTTCACGGTAAAAGGCAGAGATTTAAGTAAAAGGACAGGGTTAGGGAAAATGGCATTGATGTTTTAATCATCTTAAAGATGATGTTAAAGATGATGCCGCGTTTGTCGCCACAAACGCGGTTTTTTTGTTACAGTAGTTTGATATAGCAGTTCGTTTTTGCTATGATTAATGTCATAGTGAGATAGGAAAAAGTTTGAATATAAATGAAAAAGCACTGCCTGGGGACAGAACCCAAGGAAGTGCCTTTTCTTGTGGATAATTATAGTATAGTAAATAGAATGATAAAAGTCAATAGTTTAATCGATGAGCTGCGAAGTTTTGGAGCGTGAAAAAATTTGAGTCGTAGCCATAGCTACGATGAAAATTTTTTCCGCGAAAAACAAGCGGATCGCGATTTTTACTATTTATGGAGTGCGGAGTCAAAATGTGATGTCCATAGAAGTCAAAAATTGGAGATTAAATGTCGGAGAAATGCCGACTTTTAACTGCTGAATTTAGGTACATAGATATTTTTTAAAATTATGATAACTTCATCCGAACTGCGCGAAAAATTTAATAAATTTTTCGCGCAAAAAAAGCACGCAATTATTCAGTCCGCTTCGCTTATTCCGGAAAACGACCCGAGCGTGCTGTTCACCACCGCGGGCATGCATCCGCTCGTGCCGTTTTTGTTAGGCGAGAAACATCCACCTGGAAATCGTTTAGTCGGTATTCAGAAATGCGTCCGCACTGGCGACATTGACGAGGTTGGCGATAATCGGCATTTGACTTTTTTTGAAATGCTCGGCAATTGGAGTTTAGGCGACTATTTCAAAAAAGAGGCGATTGAGTGGAGCTTTGAGTTTTTGACTGCGAAGAAGTGGCTGGGATTAAATCCCGAGCGACTTTATGTGACGGTGTTTCGCGGTGACGAAAACGCGCCGCTGGACGAAGAAACAATCAGACATTGGACTGAACAATTTAAATCAGTCAAAATTGACGCCAAAGTTTCGTTGAAAGGCGAGTGGGAGAACGAGAACATCCGTATTTTTGCTTTGGACAGAAATGAAAATTGGTGGGGGCTGGCGAGCGGCGGTCCTTGCGGTCCGTGCACGGAAATATTTTACGACACTAGACCAGAGGCGGGCTGGGAAAAAGGCAAATCGCACGCGCGGCTGGTTGAGGAAGGCCGTTTGGTTGAGATTTGGAATGATGTGTTTATGGAGTATGAATACGTTAATCAAAACGATCAGATTCTAAAACAAGGATTTGAGAAATTCAAATGTCACCCTGAGGCACTCGAAGGGCGACATTTGACAGTCATGCTTCGAGAGTCCTTCGATAAACTCAGGATAAACTCTCAGCATGACATTGAGGCTCAGCCTGACATTGTTCAGGATGACAGGAGGCGCTATAGAAAGTTGGCGCAGAAGAACGTTGATACGGGGATGGGATTGGAGCGAACGCTGTCTATTTTAAATGGACAGAAAGAAGTGTTTGATATTGAAGAGTTTCAAATTTTATTTGATAAAATCGCGGAGTTGTCTGGCAGAAAATACGTGGACAACAAACGAGAGTTTAGAATTATCGCCGACCATTTGCGCGCCGTGACATTCATTCTCGGCGATGAAAAAGGAATCGAGCCGTCGAACGTGAAGCAGGGTTATATTTTACGACGCTTGATTCGCCGGGCGGTGCGTTATGGCCGGCAACTGGGAATAAGCGGCGTCTTTACGTTTAAAATCGCGGAAAAAGTTGTTGACGCGATGAAGAACATCTATCCTGAACTTAAAAAAAATAAAGATTTCATCGTTAATCAGCTTGTCAAAGAAGAAGAAAAATTTAATGAAACTTTGGAACGTGGATTAAAAGAAGTAAATAAATTAGTTGCTGTCGGAAGGGGCGCTGAGCGTATCGCGTTTGGAAAAGATCCAAAAGCGGTTAATCGGGTTGACGCGGAAAAAGCGTTTTATATTTTTCAGTCATTTGGTTTTCCGTTGGAGATGATTCAAGAGGAATTGGGCAAGCGAGGTCTGCTCGTTGATGAAAAAGAATTTAATGCTGAATTTCGTAAGCATCAGGAACTTTCACGCACCGCGTCCGCCGGTATGTTCAAAGGCGGACTGGCTGATTCGTCCGACGAGGTTAAACGATTACACACCGCCGCCCATTTAATGCTGGAAGCATTGCGCCGCGTTCTCGGCCCGCACGTTGAACAGAAAGGTTCGAACATTACCGCTGAACGTCTGCGTTTTGATTTTTCTCATCCGCAAAAAATGACAGCGGAAGAAATAAAAAAAGTTGAGGATATTGTCAACGAGCAAATTAAAAAAAATTTAGCGGCGCGGTTTGTCGAAATGAGCGTTGACGAGGCAAAGGCGCTGGGCGCGACAGGGGTTTTTGAACATAAATATGGAGAAAAAGTAAAAGTATATTTCGTCGGGAACGAAGGCGATTATTTTTCAAAAGAGATCTGTGGCGGCCCCCATGTCAATAATACCGGTGAACTTGGTCATTTTCGAATTATCAAAGAAGAAGCAAGTTCAGCCGGCGTGCGGAGGATTAAGGCGGTGTTGGAGAAAGGGACGCGTAACGCGTAACGAGGGACGTGAAATGCGCTCCGTCATTCTGAGTAATATCAAGCTGATAATTTTTTAGGCGCTCCGCAGGAATTTTCAACCAGTTATTTTTCCATTATTTTTGGCAACTGACTGACGGTTGTCGAGATGGGAAGTAATGTATTTTAATATGTTTTTTGTAGGGTTATGCGCGGTGTGTTAAATTAGCAAAAATTTTTGAAATAAACAATAAGCTTTGTCAAATTTAAAAACTTGACAAAGTTATTTTTTTATAGTAAGTTTTCTTAAAGTTCTTTGACAACAAAATCAGAAGTTTTTGTTGTGTATATAAAGGAGGTGTTTGATATAAAAAATAAGACGATAGACAGGGTAGAAGGTTCGGGTGGAACTTTCATCCTCAAGGCGAGGCAACAACAACCAAAGGAGGTTGAAATGAGAAACTGCCTCAAAGCAATGGTGCTCGGAATAGTGCTGTTGGTTTCTACGGTAGTTCAAGCGCAATCGTTGAATCCGATTGCCGGTTCAGCAGAGGCGCTAACGCCAGTCGCGGAAGTGATGGAAGGCGGCATGATGAAATTGCCGGCCATTACCTGGGGCGGCGAATACGCCATGGTTTACGCGAACGGAAACTCAAAAACAACGACGCCGGATTCGATTTTCGGCAAGATGGGGCTCAAGTTCGAAATCGGGCTCCAAGATGATTTTCGAAAGCAACTGGCCGACTATCTCTCCGGCCGCACGCCGTATCTGCGCGGCACGCTCGACATGATCAAGATGGTGTCAGAAGCGACGGAAAAAGACGCGCGAGTGACGCCGATTGTTTTTGTTCTGCTTACCCGTTCAACCGGCGGGGACGCGGTTGTCGTGGGTCCGGACATCAAAAATATCCGCGACCTCAGCGGCAAACGAATTGCGTTGCAGTCCTATGGTCCGCATCTTTATTATCTTTGGACTCTGCTCCAGTCAGAGCGGATGTCGCTCAAAGACGTGAAGCTGGTCTGGACGCAGGATTTGTTCAACGCCAAAGACACGCCGGCAGAAGCGATGAAAAAGGGTAAGGCGGATGCGGCTTTCACTATCATTCCCGACGCGCTGGCCCTGACTTCGAATGGCGCGGTCGGCACAGGCGCTGAAGGTTCGGTCAAAGGCGCGAAGATATTGCTGACAACGAAGACCGCGAGCAACGTTATCTTCGACGTTTACGCGGTGAGAACTGACTATTTCGAAACGCACCGTTATGAAGTCCAAAAGCTGGCGCAAGGAATCATCAAGGCGCAGGATGAATTGGCGCGCGTGTTCGCGGATAAGGACTCCAATAAAACCGCGTACCAAAACGCTGTTAAAGCGTTCGCCAGAGTGATTCTCAGTAGTGAAGCGGCCACCGCGGACGCCGAGGCAATGTACACTGATTGCACGGCCGCCGGGCTGACGCTCAACAAGAAGTTTTTCCAGGACGCGAACTTTGCTCGCGGGTTCACGAAAGTGTCGGATGAAATCCATCAAGCATTCATGGAGTACGGTCTTCTCAAGAAGAAGGTCGCGCTCGCGGGCGTTGACTGGAATTACGATACTTTCATGGCCGAGGCGGGAATTATCGCGCGGCCAGAAGCGCAAACATTCAACTCGGCGCAGGTAGCGGCGATTGTTGACCAGCGGGTGAAGCAGGGAACATTGGCTGATGGCCAGATTTTCCCTATGTTTTCCATTTTCTTCAAACCGAATCAAGTGTCGTTTGCCGGCGCTTATTACGAAAATGAATACCAGCGCGTCATCGGCGATATGACTAAGCTCGGCGGCGCGGTGCTGGTCATTGAAGGTCATTCTGACCCAATGGAGTACTTGCGTTCCAAGAAGGAAGGAAAGCCAGCGGTGGTTTTGTCGCAAATTCGGCAAGTAGCGAAAAACTTGTCGTATCAGCGAGCGCTTTCAGTCCAGCAAAGCATCATGGAATACGCGAAGAGCAAGGGTATCGCTCTTGACCCGTCGCAATTCACCATGGTTGGCCATGGCTTTGAACAGCCAAAGACCGGCGTGTGCGGGGCTGACCCTTGCGCGGCGAAGAGTGAACAGGAATGGCTCTCGAACATGAGAGTCGAGTTCAGAATCATTCAAGTTGAGGCCGAAGCCACAGCTTTCAAGCCGTTGTAAGGAGGTGGTTGATGAAAACCAGCATATTCATTGGTTTGGCGATCATCGCCGCCTTCGCAGTCAACTGCAAACGCAAATTGCAAGAAATGCCGCGTGAATACAATCAGCCGACAGCTCCGTCCGAAGAAGCGAATCAACAAGCGGCTGGCCAGCCGGAGAAATTCATTTGGCCGCCGGTTTGGGACGAGAAGCAAGACGGACCATTCATGGTTTCTGAAAATCTTCTCGCCAAAAACTATTTCGTGATTCTTGATTCATCTGGCTCAATGAGTGAAGGCGCTTGCAATTCTGAATTCGGAACCACCAAATCGCAAGTCGCGAAAAGCGCGTTGATGGCCTTTGCCGGTCAAGTGCCGGCCGATGCCAATCTTGGATTCATGGTATTTGAGAACGCAGTTGAAGGCGCGGAGATTAAAGAGCGGTTGTCACTCGGCGTTAATAATCGAGACGCTTTTCGTAGAGCAGTAGATGAAACAACGCCGCAAGGCGGCACGCCGCTTTATGAAGCAGTGCTCGCTGGTCTGAAGTCATTGACGCGGCAAGCGCAGAAACAGCTCGGCTATGGCGAATATTTTCTCGTCGTAGTGACTGACGGCGAAGCCAATCCCGGACACGAGCCGGATCGAGTGGTGGATTTCATTGTCGAGAAAACGCCGGTGACGCTTTACACCATCGGCTTTTGCATCGGCTCCCATCACACGCTCAATCGGCCGGGAGTAACTTTCTATCGTGAAGCCAATAATCCGAATGAATTAGCGGCCGCTTTGCAACAGGTTCTCGCGGAATCGCCGGAATTCAAAGACATGGGTTCGTTCCAGCAACAGTAATTAACAGTAGGGACAGGGCATTGCCCTGTCCCTACCTGCCATTTTAGAAAAGGAGGAACAATGAAAAAAATCATTGGCGCGATAATTATTGTGATTCTCGTTGTGGGAGCGATGTTCGCGTATAAGCTCATCAAGCCGAAAATGGACGCGCAGGAAGTGGAAGACACTTCCGCGGCCAAGGACTTGAAAGGCGAAGTGAGAATCGCACTGGACAGTTGGGTGGGATATTTCCCGCTGCGCTCTAGCCAGTTCAAACAGAAAATGCGGCAAGCCGGCTGGAACATTAAAATCACGGACGACGGCGCTGATTATCACGCGCGAGCGGAAAAATTCGCGAAGGGCGAATACGACATCATGGTCGCGACTGTTGATTCCTATGTTTTGAACAGCGCGAAGAACAAGTATCCGGGCGTGATAACAGTAGTGATTGATGAATCATTTGGCGGCGATTCGATTATGGCAATGAAAACCGCTGGTGAAAGCATTGACGCTTTCAAAAACAAAACGCCGAAAGTCGCGTTCACGCCTGATTCGCCGAGCCATCATCTACTCAAAGCCGTGCGTTCGCACTTTGGCGCCGCCTCGCTTTTGCCGCCGAAAGGCAGTAAAGAGCGGGTGGAGACCAAGGGTTCTGAAGAAGCGCTTAAACTGCTTCTGTCTGGACAAGTGCAAGTGGCCGTGCTTTGGGAACCAGATGTTTCCCGCGCGCAGGCGCAACCCGGCATCGTTAAACTCATGGGCACAGAACAAGCGCGGCGCTACATTGTTGACGTACTTGTCGTGCGGCGCGAGTTTTTGAAAGAAAAGAAAGACGTGGTTAAACTAGTGCATTCCGCCTATTTCCGCGCTTTGAAATATTATCAGGATAATCCAGAAGAATTGAAAAAAGAACTTGGCGAAGAAACCAAACTGACGCCGGCAAATGTCGCGGATATGCTGAAAGGCGTTATCTGGGTTAATCTGACCCAGAACTGCCACGACTGGTTTGGCGTTGGCGCGCCGAATGAAAGTCCGAACACGCTCATTGTTGATACAATTGATTCAACTGTCGCCGTGCTCATTGACAACAATGATTTCAGCGACAATCCTTTGCCTGATAATGACCCGTATAAAATTTTTAATGTTGATATTCTGCAAGATCTTTTCTTGACCGGCGTGGCTGGATTCCAGAAAGAAGAAGATAAGGTTATCATCAATTCGCTGGAAACCAAGTTCGAACAATTCACCGAAGAACAGTGGTCGCGTTTGAAAGTGGTAGGAACATTGAAGGTTAATACTATCGTGTTCCAAAGCGGCACGACGCGGCTTTCGCTGGAAGGCAAGGAAGAGCTTGACCGAATGGTAACCGAGCTGACGCACTTTCCGTCGTTTCGGGTGAAAATCATGGGTCATACGTCGGTTGAAGGTGATCCAGAGGAGAACAAGAAGCTTTCGCTCGAACGGGCGCAGGCGGTCGCTCAATACCTCATGGTGACCTACAACATTGACGCTAATCGGTTGCTTTCAATCGGCATGGGCGGAGAAGCGCCTTTGCCTCAACTGCCGGATGAAACAGAACGAGTGTGGTATTATCGGTTGTCGCGAGTGGAGATCGTGTTGGTAAAAGAAGAAATATAGGGATGATCCTTCGACTCCCCCGCCTCGACGTACGTCGGGCGGGGTCGCTCAGGATGACGAAAGGAGGAGCCATGTTTGGAAGAAATAAAAATCTGCCGAAGGAGAAAAAGGCCTCCTCGGTAGAGGTGGCTCCTTCGGCGAATGATTTCAGCAGTCAGAGCATCTCACACGCGGTAATCAGTAAGACCGCGACTCATCCTTTAACCGTGTTTCCTCTAGCCGTGGCCGCCATTGGCGGCGCGGGCTGTCTGCTTTTCGGCGCCGCCCCGATCTTTATCGGGGCGGCGCTAGGCGGGCTGGTTATCGGCCTCGGAACAGGAGTGGTCAATTTCTGTTTTCGCAGTGACGCCATCGCGGAAAAATATCTGCTGGAAATGCGGGAGCGCATGCATCGAGCGAGCGAAGCGCAAATCGCGCGGCTCGGCGATGATGTGCGCGCCTGCCGCGGCATTCCCGGGCTCGACGAGTGGATTGAGCAGGGCGAGCGGCAGTTTAAAGAAATTAACGAAGCGTTCCGCGTTTTGCAGGAAATTCTGGCGAGACAATTGAGCCGAGGCGAGCTAACGTACAGCCGTTTTCTCGGCACAGCGGAACAGGCGGTGGGAGCAGTGTTAAACACGCTTCAAGGCGCAGTTCTGCGGATGCAAAGCGTTCGGCTGATTGACGAATCCACCATCAAACGGAAGTTGAGTCAGCTGAATCGCGTTAAGCAATTGTCTGCGTCTGACGAACGGGAAAAGAAAGTGCTGGAGGACAAGCTTGGTTTGCGGCAGGAGCAGATTGAGGAAATCAATTCAATGCTCGACGCTAATGACGAAGCGATCGCCAATCTTGAACGAACAATCGCGGCCATCAGCCGGATGAGAACCGGCGAGCAATACGGCGATACTGATTTGGAAATAGCGATTGAGGAATTAAAGGACATCGCGAATCGAGCAACCAAAATGGGCAAAACCCTCTAAAGAAAGGAGGCGCAAATGGCAGTTGCCCAAAAGCAGGAGAGCGCAGCGTTGTCGGTCGCTTCTCCGGAAAAGACAAAGCTGGAACTTGACCTTGGCATGGAAGGAGACGAACTTGAAAAAAAGGCATTGGCTCGCGCCAATGACCCGGAAGTAGTAAAGTTGGCAGAACAGCAGGCGGCTAGAATTTTAGCCGCGTCCACTGGCACGCCGGAAGAAAAGGAAGAGCTCAAAGCGGCAGTGGAAGGGCTGGGTCTTCGCACCCAGCGCGAAGCAACGCACAAGAGTGAACTTTTGAAAGAGCCGATTAAGGCCTTGGCCTCGGCAGGCGAAGATGGCGGCGAAGTCGCCAAGTCGCTCGTTGATTTGAAATTCCAAGTGGAAGACCTCGACCCAGCAAAAGTTGATTTTGAATCAGGTTGGCTGACGCGAATGATCGGGTTTTTCCTGCCAAAGATATTGGCGCAACCATTGCGCCGGTATTTCATCCGCTATGAATCAGCGGACGCAGTCATTCATTCGATTATGCTTTCGCTTCGCAAGGGGCGTGAACAACTTGAAAGAGACAACGCCACTTTGTCCGAAGATCAAAAGGAAATGAGGGCGCTGACCAAACGTCTCGAGCAGGTCATTGCTGTCGGCCGGTTGATCGAAAAAAGAATTGCTGACCAGATCAACGGGCTTGACCCGAATTCTGAACAGCGCCAATATCTTGAAGAAGAAGTGTTGTTTGTTCTGCGCCAGAGGATTGTTGATCTTCAGCAACAGCTGACAGTCAACTTGCAGGGAATTCTGGCGATTGAAGTGATCATTCGCAATAACCGCGAACTGATTCGCGGCGTGATTCGCGCGGAGAATGTTACTATCACCGCCCTGCGCGTGGCAGTAACTGTTGCCATGGCGCTCGCGCATCAAAAGATAGTGTTGAAAAAGTTAGCGGCAGTGACCGCGGCGACAGATAATCTGATTCTCGGCACGGCCCAGCGTCTGCGCCAGCAAGGCGTAGAAATTCACAAGCAGGCCGCGGGAGCCATGTTGAACATGGATACGTTGAAGAAAGCGTTTGCCGAGACGAACGCGGCGATTGAAGAAGTCGCTTCGTTCCGTCGGGAAGCATTGCCGAAGATGGCTGGACTTATCGTTGAACTGGAACAGCTCTCCGGCGAGGCCGAGCAGGCAGTGCAGAAGATGGAGCGCGGCGGGAAAGTGCGGGAGATCATTGATCTCCCGCAGACAGCGTAAATGTTTGTGTCGCCCTTCGAGGCTCATCCCGCCCCGACGTGCGTCGGGGCGGGATTCGCACCTCAGGGTGACACATTCCTGTTCGCGTTCTGAGTAGGGAACGCATATATGCGTTTCCTACCAAAATAAGGGACAAAAGGAAGAGAAAGGAGAAAAAAATGAAAAACCTCTTCCGCGTTCTGATGTGTCTTTGTGTGTTCTCGACAATGACTGGAACTGCTGTTGCCAAGAATGACTTCAAGGTCGCTTGGTCGCATTACACGGGTTGGGAACCGTGGCAGTTCATCAAGGATTCAGGTCTTATGGACAAGTGGGCGAAGAAGATGGGAATTTCCACCGTGGAAATCGTTCTCGTGAACGACTACATGGAGTCAGTCGCCCAGTTCACGGCTGGCGCGTTCGACGCGGTCGCGGTTACGAACATGGACGCCTTGACGAACCCAGCGTTCGGCGGCGTGCCGACTGAAGTAGTGATTGTCGGCGACTATTCCAACGGCAATGACGGAGTGGCGACAAAGAGCGGCGCCAAGATGCAAGACGTGAAGGGCCGTAACCTGAAGCTGGTGGCGCTTTCTGTCTCACACTATTTGCTGGCGCGTTGCCTGCAAATTGCGGGCATGGCCGAGCGGGACGTGACTGTGACCAATGTTTCAGACGCGGATATCAACGCGCAATTTGCCACTGATCCAGAAAAGACAGCGACAGTGGTCACCTGGAATCCGATTCTGATGAGCATTCGTCAGCTTCCGGGTGTGACTGTGCTCTGCGATTCAAGCCAGATTCCCGGTGAAATTCTTGATATGCTGGTAGTCAACAAGAACGTTGACGAGCGGTTCAAGAAGGCGGTAACCGGCGCTTGGTTTGAAGCAGTGGCAATGATGAAGACCGGCGCGCCGGGCAATGCCAAAGCGCTTGCGGCCATGGCAAAGTCAGCGGGCGGGACGCTGGCTGAATATAAGCGTCAGTTGACGACAACATTTATGTATTACACGCCGGCTGATGCGGTCGCGTACATTGCCGGCCAGCAGTTGAAGGATACAATGGAATTCGTCCGAAGCTTCTGCTTTGACCACGGGCTTTATGGCAAAGCAAAGTCCAAGGATGAAGTTGGAATCCAATTCCCTGACGGAACAGTAATGGGAAGTCATGGGAACGTCAAAATGTTCTTTACTGACAGGTACATGAAAATGGCGGCAGACGGCCAATTGTAATCGGTAGAGACGCAACATATTGCGTCTCTACACTGAACAACAAATTTGTTCAGCAAACCCTGGCATCACAATGCTGGGGTTTTTTTATCGTCATTGCGAACCCCGTTCCTGGCGGGGTGAAGCAATCCCAGCGCTCATAGTCTCGAGATTGCGGAGTTTATCCCGAGCTTGCCGAGGGGTCGTCGGACTCCTCGCAATGACTGGGGGGAACACTTGACAAAGATTCAGTTTTTTGATAAAGTCAAATGTCTGTTCTTTAACAACGCAAGATCCTTCGACTCCTTGCTCTGCTCGTCGTTTAGGATTACAAAATAAGAAGGAGGGATAGCATGAAGCGGATACGAGAGTTTTTCAGTATTCATTATTCGCCGTCAACGGCAGTCAAAATTGTTTTGGCATTATTGCCATTTCTAATCAGCGCTGGCGTTTATTATAAGTTTGCCAGCGAGCGGCACGCGATCAATCCGGATGATAAACTTCTGCCTTTGCCAGGACAAATGCTCGACGAAATCAAACGTTACGCGTTTCAGCGCGAAAACGAGGAATTGTTCAAAGGTTCAGAAGAACCAGTGAGCAAGGAAGACCTCGGAGATATTCTTTTTCTGAAAGACACGCTGGCGAGTTTGAAGCGGCTTGTCATCGGCACGAGCATTAGCGCGATTAGCGCGCTACTCGTTGGACTTCTCATGGGCATGTTTCCTTGGTTCCGCTCTTTCGGCCGACCGTTTGTCACTTTTCTTTCAATCGTGCCGCCGCTTTCAATTTTGCCAATCATTTTCATTGTTTTCGGCGTTGAAGAAATGGCGAAAATAATGTTGATAATTATCGGCACATCCTTTTTGATGTCGCGCGATATTAACCTTGTCATTGAGGCGATTCCGCGCGAGCAAATCGTGAAAGCGCTGACCTTGGGCGCCAATTCATTCCAGATAATTTGGAAAATAATCATTCCGCAAATAATGCCGCGGTTTCTGGAAATGACGCGGATTTATCTTTCGCCGGCTTGGCTTTTTCTCATCGCGGCGGAAGCGATCGCGTCGCAGGATGGTTTGGCGTACCGCATTTTCCTGGCGCGGCGATACATGAATATGGCGCAAATAATTCCCATCGTGCTTTGGATAACATTCATCGGCTTTATAATGAATTATTTACTGAAGGTTTTCATCCGTTGGCGCTATCCGTGGTACATGGCGGAAGGCAAATAGGGGAGGCGTAAAATGATGTCAGATCATTATCAGCAAGGCAAACATGTGCTTTACGCTGAAAATGTAATCAAGGTGTATGGCGCGAAGATTGTGCTGGCGGACATTGACCTGGCGGTCAGCCGCGGCGAATTTGTCACCATGGTTGGTCCATCCGGCTGTGGGAAATCAACGCTTCTGCGACTCATCCTTGGACAAGAACAGCAAAGTTCTGGCACGCTCATCATTGATGGCGAAGCAATCGAACATCCTGATGAGCGGCGCGGCGTTGTTTATCAAAAATATTCGCTGTTCCCGCATTTGACCGTGTTTGACAATGTGCGTTTAGGACCGCAATTCACGCGAAATCCGTGGCGACGTTTCGTCGAACGGAAAATTGTCCGCGACGAAGCGATGAAGTTCATTGATAAAGTAGGACTAACTGAACATGCCTCGAAATTTCCAGCCCAGCTTTCCGGCGGACAGCAGCAGCGCGTGGCCATCGCTCAAGCGCTGATTATGCGGCCGGCCGTGCTCCTGATGGACGAACCGTACGGCGCGCTCGACCCGTTCACGCGCGAAGAATTACAGGAATTTCTTCTCCAGCTCTGGGAAGAGACGAAGATGACGATTTTTTTCGTCACCCACGACTTGGAGGAGGCGCTTTATCTTGGTTCTCGGCTGATCGGAATTTCCCAGTTCTATTTCGAAGGCAAAGACATGAAGGCGCGCGCGCGCGGTGCGCGCGTGGTGGTTGACCTTGACCTTGGTCGCGGACGGAAAACGCCGGCGACCAAAGCAACGCGCGAATTCGGGGAGTCGGTGCGTTTCGTCCGGCATGAATGTTTCACACCGGGCATTTCCATGCGCGTGATTGACCTGCCGTTGCGGCATCCCGACAGTTTTATCACCCTTGACGCTGAACAGCGGGGGGAAAAATAGAAAACGCGGGGACAGAATATTATTCTGTCCCTTTTTTGTTGCCATTTTTGATGGTTTGGATTACAATTGAGATACAGATTACGAATTACAATTTGCGAATTTTACATTTTTCATTTTAATTTGAAACCTATGTCAAAAAAGTGTGTAAATTGTGGTGCGCCGATTGAGGGTTTTTGGGCCAAGATTTCAGCGGTCGCCGGTGTTAAACAATCTGCGAAAAATCCAGATTACTGCAATAAATGTGAAGGAATGTCGGTATCCCAACCAGTAACGCTCTCGACAGAACCTAACGCTTCTCAACCGCAGGAGAGCCAAGCGGCGCCAGAAAAGGCTGACCCGCCGTCATCAGTTTAAAGTAGAACGGATATTCGTTAAAATATTACGGAGACGCAATTTAACGCGTCTCTTTTTGCTTGTTTTTTATTGGTTTGGTAAGATAATTTATTAGGTTGTAGGTGGTAGGGGGTAGGTTGTAGATTGTGAATCAACTACCTGCATCTATTCTGTCTCAATTAACTACTCATTACCCACTACTCACTACTCACTACAACCTTACTCAACATGCCCGAACTAACACCGATGCTCAAACAATACGCGGAAATAAAGGAGAAGCATAAAAATGAACTCCTGCTTTTTCGGCTGGGCGATTTTTACGAATTGTTCGGCGAAGACGCGAAAGAAGCGTCGCAAATTTTAGAAAAACAGATCTTAATCCCACGGGCGTAAGCCCGTGGATGAAGACTTCCCGCTATCCTCGTGGTAGAATAGCAGTATATGAAATTCTATAGACAAGGACATAGCACATATTATGCAAAGTATCATCTAATATT
>JACRNX010000021.1 GCA_016214755.1 Candidatus Falkowiibacteriota bacterium | reverse complement strand
TCGCGCCTTGCGGACATTCGTAAGTTGAATTGCAACCAGGCTTTGGGTAGCACCACCCATCCATAGCGCAGTACAACTTCGGCGAGCCGCAGTCCGCGTCGCTGTGGCAACCCGGGTACATGTAACAGTACCCGTCTGGTCCGCAGTACTCGCCCATCGCGCAGTCATTCGCCGAGTGGCAGTAATACGGATCGTGGTAATAACCATGCCCGTAGTAGTACCCGCCGTAGTAGCCATATCCGTGATTGGCGTAACAGTACCCGTCTTGTCCGCAAAACTCATTCAAATAGCAATCGTAGTCAGACGCGCAGTACGGATACGGCAGGGTGCGAATTTCGCACGCAGAAAGGAACGCGGAAAGGAACAGACACAGAACAAACAATGCCCTTTTCATTTCATCTCTCCTTTGGTTTTTCAACCTTTTGTTGCTACTGCGAATACCCTATCATCGAACAAAACATTATATCATCTTTAAATAATAAAGTCAAGAAAATTAATGAAATTCACAATAAATTTAACCTAAATAGCGGCAAACGATAGAAAATAATACAGTCACGATCTGTCATGGTGAGAGTTTATCCTGAGTTCATCGAAGGACTCTCGAACCATGACATGTAAAAAATTTTTTACGAGCCGTAATGCCTCACTTTTATTCTCAACCCAATGAATTGTTTTGTCTCTTTTGAACCAAGTCATTTGCCGTTTGGCGTATTGGCGCGTGTCGCGCTTGACGGACTCAATCGCTGTTGTTCCTGAAATTTCATGATTCAAAAATCGGCAAATCTGGCGATAGCCGATGCCGGTCATCGCTGTCGAATCGCGGCGACAACCCGCGTCGAGCAATCTTTTTACTTCTTGGATTAATCCAGCCGCGGCCATCTCATCAACACGCTGATTAATTTTTTCATATAATTTTTCCCGCGCTAATTGAACGCTAATCTGCAAAATTTCATAATCACATTTTCCTTTCGCTCGCTCAAACGGCAAGCTGGTTGAAAAACAAATTTCCGCCGCCCGAATCACTCGGCGCGGATTTTTTGAATCAATTTTTTGTTCAATGTCCGGGTCAATCTTTTTAATTTCGTCAATGACGGACTGAATGCCTTCTTTCGCCAGCAGACGTTCGAACTTAAGGCGCAATTTTTCATCTCTTCCGACGGGTAATTTAAAATTATTAACTAACGCGGAGATGTACAGTCCCGTCCCGCCAACGATAATGGGCAGTTTGTTCGGCCTTTCGAAAATAGTTTTTTCAACATGTTCTAACCAATCGCCTACTGTGAATTCATCATTGGGACTGACAACATCAATCAGACATTCTTCGACGCCTTCAACATAAAACTTTTTCTGACGCCATTCGCCTTTATCTTTATTCGTACCAATATCCATTCCCTTATAAACTTGACGGGAATCCGCGGAAATCAAAAAACCGCCGAACCGTTTCGCCAACGCCAACGCGACGCTCGATTTCCCGCTCGCCGTCGGGCCGAGGACAATAACTATTTTCTTTTTCTTCATAACGGACTTTTAATATTTTTCAAAGCCGGATTAGTCAGATGAGTATAAATTTGCGTTGTGCGGATATTGGCGTGTCCGAGTAATTCTTGCACATAACGCACGTCAACGCCATTTTCAAGAAGATGCGTGGCAAAACTGTGGCGTAGGGAATGAAACGTTGCGTCTTTTTCAATACCGGCCTTTTTCAACGCCCGTTCAAAAACTATTTGCGCTGTCCGCTTGGTCAGTTGACCGCCGCGTTCGCTTTCAAACAAAATATCATCGCCTGATTTTCCGAAAATATGTTGTTCAATGTCGGATTTTAATTTTTCAGGAAAAACCGTCAGGCGATCTTTGTTTCCCTTTCCGTCCCGAACATTTATTTGCAAACCTGGCAAATCAATGTCCCGAACGCGTAAATTGATCACTTCCGAAACACGCAGTCCAGCACCGTACGCCAGAGCAATCAAGAAGCAATGCTTTTTATTTTGAATTGTTTCCAAAACGCGGGCAATATCATCGCGAGAAAGAATCACCGGCAATCGTTTAGGCTTTCTGGCAAACGCCACATCAATTTTAAACGATATTTTCATGACTTGCTCATAGAAAAATTTAATGGCGTTCAGGCATACATTAATGGTTTGCCCGTTTAACCCGCGATCGTTCAAACCAACCAAATAATTCTTAACCTTATATTCATCAAATTGATTATAATTTCCACCCAGAAAATTAAAAAACTTCTCCAAGTTGGCCAAATACGACTTGGCGGTTTGCGGACTATATTTCTGATATCGAAGTTCAATGCGTGTTCGGTCTAGATATTGTTGCATACAACAGCATGTTTTGTTATAATAATTGCAAGTAATTGAATTATATCACAATTCGCCTTTTAGTTTCAATAAGGCATAAAAAGTGAAGTGTTTTCGTATAGATACTAGTTGGACAATTCGCGTATTTTGTCCAATGCGGCGGCTACCGCTCAGAGTTGTCCTCTGTCGCCAAGCGACATCGTCCAACTCTGGCTATCCGACATGTTCTGTCGGCCGCAGCAAGCTGCGTCCGTCCATCACGTCGGATCAGCCGCCGCGTTATGCGTAATAGCGAAAAGCCAAAAATACTTGCGTATTTTTGATATTTTTGGTAATTTACGCTACTAAGGTCGAGCATAACTTTAAATAATTAACTCAAAAATTTATGCCAGAAAAACACTATGAAGGTGCACCATGGGAGGCAGAAAAAGAGAGAATAAGGAAAGAAATAGGAGATGTAGGAGAATCCGTAAGAGGCCATTTCGAAGGCAACGTTCATCATGTCGTATTCACCTCACCTGCCATAGAATCAATCGAAGATCGACAAGAAATTCTGCCTATTGTTGAAGATCAAATTAATGTTGCAATTCAACAATTAGAGGAGGTACGAAAAAAATATAGAGAATGGGCACAGGGTAAATAAATTACCAAAAATATATCGCCGCCTTGTGGGCGACGATGCTTTTCGCTACAACGCATAACAAAGTGCATCCAATGCGGCGGCTACCGCTCAGAGTTGTCCTCTGTCGCCAAGCGACATCGTCCAACTCTGGCTATCCGACATGTTCTGTCGGCCGCAGCAAGCTGCGTCCGTCCATCACGTCGGATCAGCCGCCGCATTATACGCAATTCAAAAAATATTTTTCTTTTTTATAAGGAATTTTGACAGGCTTTTTAAAAAGGGGAATAAATTTGTTTTTTATTTATTAGAACGGGGTATATGGTGTTTTCTCCGCTCCGCTCCGAAAACGATTTATTTATAAAGTAATATAGCCTAATCAGAAAATATGACGCTAATTAAAACTTTCCGAGAAATTTCAAAATCAGATACCGCGATTGCTGGCGGTAAGGGCGCTTCGCTTGGCGAAATGACGCAAGCAGGTATTCCTGTGCCGCCCGGTTTTGTTATTCTTGCAAATGCCTTTGAAAAATTTTTAGAGGAAACCGATCTCAATGTTGAAATTGACTCTTTTTTACATTCTGTTGATCATAGGGAAATGCACACTATAGAAAATGCTTCGGAAAAAATTAAAGCACTGATATTAAGTGCGGAAATGCCGAAAGATGTTGCCGATGAAATTCAAAAATTTTTCAATAAACTTAATTCTGAATTTGTCGCTGTTCGCTCAAGTGCGACTGCTGAAGATAGTTCAACGGCGGCTTGGGCTGGTCAGCTTGAAAGCTATCTAAATACCACAGAGTCAACCCTACTTGAAAATGTAAAAAAATGTTGGGCATCCCTTTTTACTCCGAGAGCCATTTTTTATAGATTCGAAAAAGAACTACACAAACAAAAAATTTCTGTTGCAGTTGTGATTCAAAAAATGATCGCCAGCGAGTCATCTGGCGTGGCTTTTTCCGTGCACCCAGTAACTCAAGATAGAAATCAGCTGATTATTGAAGCTGGTTTCGGTCTTGGTGAAGCGATTGTATCGGGACAAATCACGCCAGATAGTTATGTGGTAGAAAAACAGCCGAGACACATTATTGATAAAAATATTCAAACACAAACCAAGGGGCTTTATCGTTCTGTAAATGGCGGAAATAAATGGATAAATATTTCAAAAAAGCAAGGCGAAAAACAAGTTTTGTCTAACAACGAAATTTTAGAACTTTCAAAAATCATTTTGACTATTGAAAATCATTATGACTTCCCTTGCGATATTGAGTGGGCAAAAGAGGATAACAAATTCTATATTGTCCAAAGCCGCCCTATCACAACTCTGGGCGCAAAAGTAGAATCGAAAACCGGTGTATCGGTCGCAGGAATTGAGTGGAGCCTTTTCGTAACGAGAAACATGTCGTTTTGGCACCAAGTTATTAGCAATTACGGACACTATCATTATGCTAAGGATTGGGGAATGAATGTACCACTACAACTGTTGCACATAACTGTCCACGGAACCGAAACCCATGTTTTCAAAAATAAAGAAAACGCCCAAGCTTTTGACGCCGATGTATTGGAAACTTTTTCGACGAAGCAAAAAATTACAAAGATAAAAAATTTTTATCAAACTTTTGCCGAGCAGTTACTGGAAAGATTGACTCGTTGCCTACACAAATTATCGCTAAAAAATTGGACGGATTTTAGTGAATCTTATGCTCGTTTCACTCACGGATTGGCGGTAACCGCCACAATGGGTCGTATCGGAATGGATAAGCTGATAAAAAAGCTGGAAGAGCTTGGTTATAAAGGAAATGAAATCCCATTAATTGTTTCCGTCATAACATATCCGCCTCACCACACTCCTCTGTTTAATTCCTCGCTAGACCTTTTGGAAATCGGCTCAAGGATCCAAAGTGGCGCATTGAAACCAGAGGAGATGGATAAAGAGTTAACGACATGGCTTGATAGCCACGGATACATACCCGTTAACTTTGTAGATGAGCCATGGACGCTAAAAGATGCCAAGGAACAGCTAAAGAACTTTTTACAAAAAGATTGCGAAAAGGAAATCGCATCCTTGAATAAAAGCCATGAAGAACGCTCATTGGCATTGCGAAAGTTATTGAAGAAAATTGACGACGAAGAAGTTTCCTTACTTGCATATGCGCTCCAAGAAGCTACTTTTTTGAATGAATTTAGGAAAAATGTTTTTAGCAAAGTATCTCTGAAAATGAGGCCATTGTTTGGGGAAATTGCAAGAAGAACTAAATTGAAATCTTGGAAAGAATGTTACTATCTTACACCGAATGAAATTCTTGATATTTTAAAGAGCGTTGCCACATCAATGTCGGGTATTGTCAAAAAACGCGGTGTAGTTGGAATGTATACAACGGTTAGCGGGGAATTAGTTTTCTTGAATGCCCGAGATACTAAGGATGTTCACGATTTTATTAAATCGCTTCATACAAAGTCCCAAGCAACAAAAAACAAAAAGACAATTAACGGATTTAGTGCCAGCACGGGAGTTGTGCGTGGTACCGCGAAGATTATTTTAACCTCGAAAGACTTTCATAAAATTGGAGCTAGTGAAATTTTGGTAACTACAATGACATCCGTGGACTTTGTTCCTGTTATGGAAAAGGCAGCGGCATTTGTAACTAATGAAGGTGGTATTACATCCCACGCCGCAATAGTTGCAAGAGAAATGAATAAGCCGTGTATCATTGGTACTAAAATTGCAACGCAAGTTTTGAAAGATGGCGATAACATTGAAGTTGACGCGAATAATGGGATAGTTAGAATTTTAGAATAGGAGTTTTGAATTTTTGGCATTCACCCCTTTAATTCCCCTCTGCTAAAAATTCAAAACAAAAAAACAAATTTATTTTTATTGAATAAAAAGCCTATCAAAACATGATTGAACAAAAAATATTTTTTGAACTCGCTCCTTTCAGTCGCGCCTCGCTGCGCTCTCGCTACACTTCGTTTCGCTCGGGGCGTATAACAAGGGGATATACGAGAAATGGCTCGGCTCGCCATTTCTCCAAATTTTTCTTCCACTTCGTTACAGAAAAACTTCGTATATCCCTGACGTTGGACAAAATCGCTTCGCGTATTTTTCCAATGCGGCGGCTACCGCTCAGAGTTGTCCTCTGTCGCCAAGCGACATCGTCCAACTCTGGCTATCCGACATGTTCTGTCGGCCGCAGCAAGCTGCGTCCGTCCATCACGTCGGATCAGCCGCCGCATTATACGCAATTTTGCCAAACATATAATTTTGAAATTTTGATTGAGCCCTTTTGAAATTTTTTTTGGAAATGAAGAAGCCCCGTGTCAGATTGTTCCGAAGAACTCTCCGACACGGGGCGTGCGACGATTCCGTCACTCAATCCTCCCGCCGGCGGTCGGGGCAAACATGCCCCTGAAGACAGTGCGGCATGTCGATCTCGTGGCCCTGGAAACGCAGTATGTCCACGAGCGCCATGCAGTAGCCGTAGACACGTTCGTTATTGCTGCATGGTCTGGACCACACGGTGACGAACTCGTTCTGCTGCACTTCCACCCTTCCGCCAGCGTCGTCGTGGCTTTTGTCCCAGCGAACGAAAATTTCTAATTTCATCGCAACCTCCTTGAATCGTCCGGCCCACCATGAGCCAGACTCATCATTATAAGCATACCTAGACAAAAAAGTCAAGTGTGCGCCGCCAAAAAATTTCAAAAGGGCTCGAATAATAAGGTAATTATTTGTTTGGCAAAACAACGTATAACACCGAGTATGCGGTTCAAAAAATAGCGATGAATTTTTAACTTTTAATAAGGTATCGCTATTTTCCTCACCCACAAAATCGCTTCGCGTATTTTGTCCAATGCGGCGGCTACCGCTCAGAGTTGTCCTCTGTCGCCAAGCGACATCGTCCAACTCTGGCTATCCGACATGTTCTGTCGGCCGCAGCAAGCTGCGTCCGTCCATCACGTCGGATTAGCCGCCGCATTAGCTGAAATATAAATAATTTGTTAACAAAAATTTATGAGAAAACTAATTTTACTCTCCGCGGCAATTCTGTTTTTAACCGCCTGCACCGCCGCCCCCGCGACATTAGAAAAATTCGAGGCAAAAGACGCTGGGTTTTCTATTCTTTTGCCGGGCAAACCAACCGCTGATTCAAAAACAGTGGACTCTGCCATCGGACCTTTGATTCTAAACACTTTTGAGCTAAACAAAGGGGATACTTATTACGTTATTTCGACAACTGACTATCCCGCGTCTGTGTTTGAAGGAACGACCTTGGACGAATTGCTTGATTCCTCGCGGGACGGCGCGGTTCAAAACGCCAACGGAACATTAGTCAAAGAAGAAAAAATTACTATTGACAAATATTCGGGCCGGCAGTTGGAAGTGAGCGTTGCCGGCAACCAGACAATCAAAGCAAAATTAGCGCTGGCGGAAAAACGGCTGTATCAAATTGTCATCGTCGGACCAGCTTTAAAAATGAACTCGCCGGAAATCAGCCAAGTGTTAGATTCTTTTTTGATTAAATAGGTTGTAGTGCGTAGGGGGTAGGTTGTAGAGTTTTAGGGTTTTACAGCTTTACGGCTTTCCAGCTTTACAGCCTTACAGCTTTACAGCCTTACAGCTTTACGGCTTTCCATTCGTAATTTCGTATTAGTTCGTAGTTCGTACATATATGATAGAGGACCCAACGTCAGCAACAATCAATCGCGAACTCGCGCCAGACGTTCTGCGAGTCCCCGACGCGGAAACATACATCAAACAACTTCAAGAAATGGGACTTGACCAATACGTTTTGGCTTATCAAAAAGTCAGGGAAGTGGCGGAAGCGATTCAAAAAGCCGGCGGAAAGGCCTTGCTTGTCGGCGGCGCGGTGCGCGACATGCTTTGGGGAAAAATCGCCAAGGATTATGATTTGGAAATTTACGGCTTAGCGGCAAGCGAGGTGGAAAAAATCGTCGCTCCGCTCGGCAAGGTTTCTGAAGTTGGCAAAGCATTCGGAATTTTGAAAATCTTTATCGCCGATGGAATCGAAATTGACGTTTCCCTGCCGCGCACGGATTCAAAAATCGGCGTTGGCCACAAGGGCTTTGAAATAAAAACAGACCCGCGGATGAGCGTGGCTGACGCCGCGCGGCGCCGCGATTTCACCATCAATTCAATGGCCGCCGACCCTTTGACTGGCGAACTATTCGACCCTTTTGACGGTCGGCGCGATTTGCGCGAGCGCCGGTTGAAAGTGACTGACCCGGAACGTTTCCGCGACGACCCGTTGCGCGTCTTGCGCGGCATCCAATTTATGAGCCGTTTTGGCTTGGAAATAGACGCTGAAACAGTACCGATTCTGCAAGAAATGGCGCCGCAACTGAAAGAACTGCCAAAAGAACGAATTTTGGAAGAATGGAAAAAATTACTTTTAAAATCAGAAAAGCCGTCGCTCGGATTAGCGGCGGCAATGACCCTCGGCATTTTGCGGGAAATCCATCCTGAATTGCCGCCGCTGAAAGAAACGCCGCAGGAACCGGATTGGCATCCAGAAGGCGACGCGTGGATTCATACCTTGATGGTTATTGACGAAGCGGCGAAAATCGTCCGGCGCGAAAATTTAAATGCTGAACAATCGTTCGTGATTTTAGTAACCGCTCTCTGCCACGATTTGGGCAAACCGAAAGTGACGGAACTGCGTGACGGAAAAATCATTTCCCACAAACATGAAGAGGCGGGCGAAGAACCAACAATAAAATTTTTGGAAACGCTCGGCGTTGATAATCTGACGCGCGACAAGGTCGTCAAATTAGTGGTCAATCATCTGGCGCCAGCTTTATTTTTCACTGACGAGACGGTCCGCGGCGCAAAAGTCAGCGACGGCGCCATCCGCCGGCTGGCGAAACGAATTCATCCGGCCACCATTCAAGAACTTATCTTTATCGCCGAGGCAGACCATCTGGGACACGGCTTTGCCGCTGGATTCGAAATTTCCGAACAAGTATCGCTTGACCCGACAAAATTTGAGGCCGGGCCGTGGCTCCTCGGCCGAGCGCGCGCGCTTGACGTTGAGGCCAGCAAGCCCGCGGATTTGACGCAGGGACGCGATTGGCTGGCGCTTGGCTTTAAACCCGGCAAAACATTCGGCCGCTTGATTCAGTTATCAAACGAACTCCGCGATGAAAAAGGATTCACCCGCGAGCAGGTATTTCAAGCAGTCGCTAATATCAACAATATTGACGCGGCTATTGCCAAATTGGAGTCATTCTTGTAATCTAATAAGACATTCGAAAGAGTTCTTGACAAAGACAACTACTATATTATAATAAACTGTTATTGTTCATTGCCATAAACATTGAGAGATGGTGTTAAAACTACTTCATTAACTTATGGCTTTTATCGCGGAAAAATAAACTGGACAGAAAGGGAAAAAGTGAAAGAGAATTTTGCGGAAACAATTGCCGCTGTTCTTCAAGAAGAGGAGACACGCGGCATTAGTATCGGTGAAGGCAGGACAGCCTTGATTTCCATTATTTCCGGACGAGAAACGGTTTGCTTAAAAACCATCAGAGACAAAAAAATCAGCGCCAACCGCGCGCACGCTGAAATGCGTTTTTTAGACGAATTAGCGGATGGCGAGCCCGTCGCTCCGCGGCCGATCTGCTCCATTGAAACAGACGAATGTGATTATCTTTTCATGGAGACGATCAAAGGATTCAGTGTCAAGGACCTGATTGAAAAAGATCTTTACGCGCGATTGCCTGAAAATTTCGATTTCAATCTGTTCTTCGCGGCGCTGACGCGGATTATTCAATCGCTACATGAAAGGAGAATTCATCATCGCGACTTGCACGCTGGCAATGTCATGGTGAATCTGGAAAATCCGAACGCGCCAGTCATCATTGACTTCGGCGACGCGACCAGGCAATTTCTATCATCTGAAGATCCCTATCGCGAGAATATCCGTGGCAAACTGATTGTTTTTCCTGATGACCTTGAAAAAATACGCGCATTAAGGTTAGAGTTGGAACAATATCTAACAAGAAAGAAAGGAGCGGAAATATGAATATCCAGTTTCCAGAGCATTTAAACCATCTGGTGGCAGAAGCCGCCCAAAAGCTTTCAACGGAAAACGCAACCGCTGTCGCCTTGCCGAAACCGTGGAGCGGATTTCAAGTTACTTTCATTGCGCCTGACGGAAATTCGGCGTTCAAGGTTTTCTCGCCAAAGGATTTGTCTTTGCCACAGGAAACGAGGCAGATATTCTTGATCTGCAATGACCTTCTCGGCGGTGCGAACAGCGGATAGTATCCGCCCAGTCACAACAAGGAGGATAAAATGCATGGATATTCTGGCACCACGAATTGTTCCAATTGCGGCCGTTTATTTTCGTATTCTGACTATGATTGCGCGCCATCTCTCTGCGCCGGTTGTTATGGAGCGAGAAAAATCGCATCGCACAGCCATGGAGATAATAGCGGTACGGCAATCTGTACAAGTTGCGGCAGACGTTTTTCTTACGATAATTACGACTGCAGGCCATCGCTCTGCGCTGGTTGCTACACGGAGAGAGAAATTTCCAAGCACAAGGTTTAATCGCCAACAAAAACCAATAGAGACAAGCCATGACTTGTCTCTTTAAAATTCGCTTTTTATGTTTTGTATGATAAAATAAAATTAATTGCTCTTTCTTAAATATAATCAGTATATCAGTCCCGCATTTTGCGGGATCAGTAATCATTTACCGTTTCGTCATAATTATATGCTAAAACGACAAACAATTTATTTTATCACAATTATACTTCTCTCCCTTGCATTAACCGGCTGTTCGTCGAAACCAGAACAAACGACACAAGAGAAGGGAACCACTTTTGCCAAAACCGGCATCCGTTTTGATTGTCCGGTTGGCTGGGCAATCACGTCCGACAAACAAACGTTGGAAAACGAATATTTGACGATTTGTGAAAAGGATGGAGAATATGAAAGCGGACTTTTTATGGCGAAATGGACAACAAATCCGATCTCTGAAATGGACATGCTGGAACTTTTGCAAAAATATTATCAAGAAACATACGGCACGATCGCCGGCCTGACGATTGATTTTGATAAAATTGATAAAAAGAAAAACAAAGTTGAATACGCTTTCAGCGCTAATGACGTCAAGCACCGCGGCTGGATTGAAATAAAAAAATGCCCCGGACTGACCGCGGGATTATTTTTCCAATACGCGAAAGCCGATTACAGCCGATATAAAAATGACTTTGAAACAATTAAAAATTCGTTTGGTTGTTTATAATAATTGTAAGGACAGCGCAGTGCGCTATCCGTGCAAAAACAATGTTTGCGACGACGTAGTGACAGGTCGCGACCTGTCACTACTTATCAATCATGAATTACTCAACTTATCGCAATCGCGGCATTGGCCATAAAAAAATATTCGATGGCAACGTATGTTAAATCCGTGCCTTTTTTTTATTTGGCTGTTCAGTTCAAGCAATTCCTCGCAAACAACATTTTCGACTTTGTCGCAACGTTCGCAAACAAAATGATAATGGTTCTCCATTATCGCATCATAACGAACATGCTCCTTGCCATAACACAGAAGAAACAGTAGCCCTTGTTTTTCCAAAATCTCCAAATTGCGATAGACCGTGCCAAAACTGATCCGCGGCAAACGCTTTTTAACCGATTGAAAAATCTGTTCAGCCGTCGGGTGGGCGAGTGAGGAATTTAAAACATAATCATAAATCAGTTGACGTTGATTTGTTTGTCTTGTTTCCACGGCGGTTTTCGCCATAATTTTTTATAAAAACGCAATCAAGAATAATTCCTAATTAAATTATATTACTAATAGGAGATAAGGCAAAAAGTTATCCACAGGTAAATATCTTTTCGCTTCAAATTCCAATTCAACACCTTCTCAATAAAACAATCCATTAAAATCAACGTCCTCCCCCACTTGGGATAAAAATGATTAATGTCCGATGATCAACGCTCAATTTTTAGAAATTTGACAAAAAGTTTCATTTTGATATAATTAACCAGCAATACATTGACATAATTAATAATCGCGAATTAAACAAACTTTATGGCATTCGAACAACCTAAAGTCAATCAAAAAGAGCAAGAAGCTCCAAAGGCCGAACCAACCCTCGAACAGCGCGTGGCGCAACCTGTTGTGGACATCGCGCAAATTAACAAACGCGACGAAGAATTGAGCGCGGAGGCGAAACAAGGGCTTGATCAAGCCATTCGAGACGCTGGCGCGCAAGACCGCGCGAAAAAGGACGCGAAGCAAAAGGAATACGTCGCCCAAATGGAAGCGCTGGATGAGACAATCATGAAATTGGAACAAGGCGTTTCCGGCTATTTTCGCAAACTCTTGAAACTGGGCGCCGAGTACCGCGACCTTATCCGCAAACGAGAAGAAATCACGCGGGAAACCTACGAAGAACTTTCGACCGGACCAAAGGAAAAAACACCTGAAGAAAAAGCCGCCGCCTTACGATTAAAACGACAAGCGGCCGCTTCGCTAGGCGCGAAACAACCGAAATTATAATCTGAACCAAAAAAAAGAATCCCAGACAAAATACGGGGTTCTTTTTATTTATAAATTTAATTACATTAGCAAGCAAACAAATATGCCTCGCCATGAATCCGAGCGTTAGCGAGTAGTTCATGGCTCGGGGACTTGGAATCGAACCAAGATTGACGGAGCCAGAATCCGTCGTCCTACCATTAGACGATCCCCGAATAGATAAAGTTCAAAGCTCAAAATCTAATAGAAACAGAATCTAGAATTTAGAATCTAGAAAATAGAATCTATAATTTTTTAAATGCACCCTCTAACATACTTCTACTTTCTACTTTCTAGATTCTTAATTATCAATGACCGTGCCGCCGAACTCGTCCGCCAGCTGAACAATGGAATCCGCCGCTGGCGCCGCCGGCCCGCGCTCATTGCCATTATAAAAATCTTCGATTTTTAACGTTGGATCCACGTGCGTCGCCAATTCCACTTTCATGCCAAAAACATTCTCCAATATTTCATGGACCAAGCGCTTGTTCTCGATCTTTTCAACGCGTTGGCGCTGCAAATCGAAAATAAATCCCAGCGCCAATCGCGCGCCGTCGAAAGAAATCGGTTTGCCCATCCGCAGAGACATGTACAACGAATAATTTTTTTCTTTCGCCTGATTGAGGATATTTTCCCAATGCCCCGCCATTTCATTGCCTAAACTGACTCCCCCATTCTCTCCCATAGGAGGAGACGAACTATTTTCAGAAATCACTGTCGGACTCACTTCAGCCGCTTCCGGCGCGACTGTTTTAATTTTTTTTTCTTTCTCTGGCGATTCTTGAATCGCGACGCTATCGCCAATTTTTTGTTTTCCCAACTGACTATTTTTATCAATCGAGAAACTTCCGCCCTCGCTATTTTTTAAATTTGTCACGCTTGACTCGCCGCGTGTCCTCGTCGGGAGAGCTATCCCGCCTGACTCGCCGCGCGCGCCTGTTAATTTAATAATCGCCATCTCCACCCCTAATTGCGGCAAGTAGCTCTGCTTGAAGGTCTCTTTGCAAATTAAAAATTCTTTGATTATCTCCACTAAAAATTTTTCGGTTAAACTCGGCGTCAACCGCAAAATTTCCTGAACCGCCGCGTCTTCGATCTCGCGCGATAATTCTTCTAAATCACCACTGATTTTATAGATTAAAATCTGCCGCGCGAATTCAACGAAATTATCGGCGAATAAATTAACGTCAACGCCGTCCTGAATTAGCCGGTTGATGAAACTTACCGCTTCCGCTGTTTGCTTTTTATGGATAAATTCAAATAGACGGAACAGCAAATCAAAGTCCGCCCTGGGCAGGATAATTTCCGCTTGTTCAAAAGTAATGCTCTTGTCGCCCAACGATAAAATTTGTTCCAATAAACTTTCCGCGTCGCGCACGCAGCCGCCGGATTGTTTCGCCACCAAACTCAAAACCTTGTCTTCAACTTGAATCTTTTCCTGATTGACAATCCATTTTAAGCGGCTAATTAGTTCGTTCAGATTTATCTTTTTAAAATCAAATCTCTGACAGCGTGAAATAACCGTGTTCGGCAATTTATGCGCCTCGGTCGTCGCCAAGATGAAAATGACGTGGAATGGCGCTTCTTCCAGCACTTTCAACAGCGCGTTGAAAGCGGAAATCGAAAGCATGTGCACCTCGTCAATGATGAAAATTTTAAACTTGCTTTTGGCCGGCGTAAAACGCGCGTTTTGGATGATGTTCTCGCGGACATTATCCACGCCGGTGTGCGACGCCGCGTCTATTTCGATAATGTCCAGCGCCTTGTTTTCCATGATGTCAACGCAGCTTTGGCAGTGATTACACGGTTCGCCATTGGCTTGAATTTCAAGACAATTCACCGCCTTCGCCAGCAATCGCGCCATCGTCGTCTTGCCTGTTCCTCTGGGGCCGCAAAAAAGATAAGCGTGCACCACGCGGCCGCTTTCGATTTCATTCTGCAAAGTAAGTTTAATGTGGTTTTGCCCGCTTACTTCCGCGAATGTTTTTGGACGATATTTGCGATAAAGCGCGATAGACATATAAAAATAGAATTAAAATCTAGAAAATAGAATCTAGAATAGAAAAGCGGATGCAGAAAAGTATGCTCTAACAAACTTCTATTTTCTATTTTCTACTTTCTATTTTCTAACCTTAATCTTACCAAAATCTTACCCACAAAGCAAGTATTGATTTTTATTTATTTCCGCGTTAAACTTATTAAGTCGTTCTTTCAATTTCGCAACGAGAGTCGCTCAATCACAAGGAGGTATTATGGACGAACAAAGGGCAATGCTCGGAGTAATCGCTGGCTCAATCAAAATTATAATTGGCGCTGGAAATGACGCAAAAAGCGAATTCGTCCGAACTGAAAAAACAAACCTCACCACTCCTTTCGGCTCTCCTTCCGAACCTTTCATCGAAACAAAACTGCGAACCGGCGAAACAGTCGTCTTGCTAAACCGGCACGGCGAAGGCCATCTGCTCGGCCCTTCGGCGATAAATTATCGCGCCAATGTTTGGGGAATGAAAAAACTCGGGGTTACCCATCTTTTGTCAATTTGCGCGGTCGGCAGTTTGGAACCGCATATCAAACCCGGCAAAACACTGCTCATTCCTGACCAACTTTTTGATTGGACAAAAGGCGCAAGAAAACACACATTTTTCGACGGGCAAGATGACGTGGTGGCGCATTATGGATTTGCCGACCCGATTTGCGCGGACTTCAGCGCTACCGTCGCCGCCGCTTGCGGAACGCTTATTGATGAATTCAACATTGCTCATGAAAAATCAACGCCGCTCGTAATCATCGAAGGTCCGACTTTTTCCACCCGAGCTGAATCGCGCTTCTTCCGCGAAACACTGCATGCTGTCGCCGTTGGCATGACTGCCCTGCCTGAAGCTCGTTTAGCCCGCGAAGCTGGACTCTGTTACGCCGTGCTCTGTCTGCCGACTGACTATGACAGTTGGCGCGCGGCGGAAAAAGGCGTTGAGTCAATTGAAATCGCGAAAACAATCAAAACGTTCGCGAAAGTACCGATCGCAATCATTCCATACTTGGCGAGAAAACTGCGCGATGAAAGTTGCAGCTGCCGCGTTTCTTTCGCCAGCGCTGTTGCCTCCGATCTTTCAAAAATTGATCTAAAAAAAATGCGGGAGTATGAAATTTTCGAAAGATAAAACACAAAAGCGCCCCGACGCACCGTCGAGACGCTTTTAATTTCCCGTTTGTCATCCTGAATTTATTTCAGGATCTTTCTTGTTTTCTCGATTTCTTGATTTTTTGTTTTCTTAATTTCTTAATTTTTTATTATATTCTCCACCGCCGCGCTGCGGCTGCCGCTTTCTGCGGGAATCAAAAATATCACTTCATCGCCCGGCTCACCTTTAAAATAAGTAACGCTGGCAGTCAGCAATTTCCATTTTTTCGCATCCGCCACGGCAAAATATTGCAAACTTTGCGGGTCTTGGTCAAGCACGCCGACTTTCCGCAACCGTTCAATCGGCTTGATTTGCTTATAAATAAACGCCCCGAGATTATTGATTGTCAATTTTAAAATATCGCCTTCGACTAACTTGGACTTGGACGCGTAATTCGCTGGCACTTCGTACGCCTCGCCATCCGCGCCAATCATGCATTCGCCGTCAAACACGCCCTCAATTACTTTTTCATTTTCATTCTTTTTGACTTCTCTCCCCCTTGTCAAGGGGGAGGCAAGAAGGGGGTCTTGCCCTCTCTCCCGAATTTCAACGAGCGCTGATTCAACGGGAGTAGAGGACAGCTCAAGAGATGTCCCTGCATTTTCATCCTTCGGCGCGGCGGCGTTGTTTCTGATCGCCAATTTCAAATGATCCAATTCTTTTTGAATCTTTTCTATCGCCTGCCACACCGCGTCTTTCGCCGCCGGCTCCTCCGTTTTTTTCTCTAGTTCCACTGCTGGCGCTGTTTTTTGTTTTAGTTTTTTGTTTTTATTCCAAAACCACATAATAAAACAAAATATCTAAATCCTAAATTCGAAATCTGAAACAAATTCCAAAATCGCAATTTTCCAAACCGCCTTATAAACTGCTTAAAATTTAAATATTGAGAAATTGGAGTTTGTTTAGAATTTAAATATTTGAATTTAGAATTTTTTATAAAAACGGATTACCTATTGCAGAATCATCCGAACTTAGTAATCCTCTCCATCACTTCTGCCTCAACTAAATCGCGATCGCGGCCGTATTTTAAGCCGGATAATTTGCGGATAGCCGCGCCCAGCTCTGGATTGGCGCTGGCCACGCCCGGCACCTTGCTGAATGGCACGGTCGCCATATTGAATCCCGGTGGGTTGGCGTTATCAATCAGCAATTTAATGTAAGCAGTATACATGGGACAGTTAAGAAAATCATTTCGATTGAAAACGCCAGCAAATTCTTTTTCCATTGCTTCCGCATCGTCCACTCCAACTCGAAATGCCACCTTTGTACCAACATTGCCGAAAATCGCGTCTTTAAATTTAGTATCGTTATTTTTTACCAATTGGCCAATATACTGATGGGCAATGGTCAAGCATAAACGATATTTTCGCGCTTCAGACAAAATTATCTGCATACTGTCTGTTAAAAAATTTTGGAATTCATCAATGTACAAATAGAAATCCTGGCGCTCTTCTTCCGGCATATCGCCACGGGCGAGCGCGGACATTAAAATTTTTCCGACGATTATCATGCCCAGCAAATAGGCGTTCATATCGCCAATTTTCCCTTTGGACAATTGAACCAATAAAATCTTTTTTGAGTCCATCGCTTCGCGGAAATTCAAAGTGCTTTTTTGCTGGCAAACAATCGGCCGCATGAAATCATTGGCTAAAAATTGCGTCAACTTGCTGGTGATGTAAGGCACCATGTTAGCGAGCGCCGCTTCGCCGCCGGCTTTTTGCGCTTCTTTCTCCCAAAAATTCTTGACAATCGGAATATCGCAATGTTCCAATTTCATGGCGCGAAATTCGTCATCCGACAACACCCGCGGCACTTCCAGCAATGTCGAGCCTGATTCTGGATGGGACATAATCAAGAGGCAGGCGGCTTTAAAATACTGCTCGAACATCGGCCCGCCGGTTGCTTTTAAATCGTATAATTTGTCGAAAATATTCATCAACTCATTCACGGCGAATGTTTTCTGCTCCGGCGTATTAAATTCAAGCATATTGAGCCCCATCGGCCGTTCCAAATCAGCCGGGTTAAAAACAACAACATCTTCCGCTCTTTCTTTTGGAATCCTTTCGATAATATGCCCAATCGCGTCGCCGTGCGGGTCAATAAAACAAACGCCTCCGCCATTAGCGATGTCTTGCAAACACAATCCTTCCATGTACCACGATTTGCCCACGCCGGTCATACCAATAATATAATGATGACGGCGCCGGTCTTCGCGCTTAATCCGCACCTCTGTTTTCTTGCCGCGGTAGGCGCTGTATCCCATGAATAAACCTTCAGCCGGCATATTCTGCGGCGGCGGCGCTTTGCGCGCGTCGAGCCATTTGATATTCGGCGCTTCGTTGACAAAAGGAATCGGCAAATGATATATGCTCGCCAATTCCTCGGTATTCAGCACGAATGTTCTGCCTTCGTCGAAATTCCGATAAATAAAATCCTGAATCAATTGCTTCGATTTGCAGCCAACCGGCTTAAAAGCATTGCCAAATTTATAAATATTGTACTGATTGAACGCGTTCGCCAAATTATTTAAATACATGTCAACCTTCATTTGCTCTTCGCTGGAAACGACAACGCGGATATTAACGTCCATGCCTCCTTTGTTGCATTTTTCCTGCGCGCCCTTAACCATTTCTTCTTCGAGCGGAGAGAGGCGATATTGTTCCGGCGGCGATTTGTCTCCTTCGGATTTTTGCGGTCTGATCGCTTTCCAAAGCTCCTTCCGAAACTTTCTCCAGCCGCCTTTAACGTCGCGCACCGCGTCGTCGAATTTTTTGCCTTGCTGCATTTTGGACAATACCTTCAAGCCGAAATCGCGCCACGATGGCGTCGCTGATTTTAAAATGATTTGAATGACCGCGCCGTCTTTTTCCCCGATTTTGCTCAAAGCGTTGGTAATGCTGTTCATCGGGTCGGTTTCCAATTTTTTATAGGTCTTAATCGGGATAAAAGAAGATCTCGCCAAAGTCAGCATCTGACCTTTAATCAATCCCTTTGGGCTGAAAATATTATAATCCGCTAACTCCTCCACTACCGCGTTCGGCAGCTGGGCTTGAATTTGCTCTTCAATGTAACTCTGCAGATGAGCGGGCATGGCGACCATGAAATTTATTTTTCCTTTTGTCGCCACCAGCTCAAACGAAAATATGTCGTTATGCCCGAGCAGCCACGATTTGAATCCTTTTTCTGATTTCAATCCGGCGATAGTCGAAAAAAACGTTTCCATCAGCCCGATTTTTTCCTGAATCTGCTGCAAAGTCAATGTTTGCGGACCAGCTTTTTCCTGCGGCGCTTCTCGCGGCACGGTTATTAAAATCAATTTCCGCTGAAACGCTTTCGCCACTTTGCTTTTTCCTAAAACAAAATAGCGCGCCATTGACACGCCAATCATAACCAAAAAAATTATCGCGACAACCGCCAAACCCAGTTGAACAAAAAAATTGTTCAATAGCTCTCCCAAAAAGGCAATATCGAAAGATGAAATATCAAATTCAAACTCGAACATATAATAATACAAGATGTACAAATATGAGAGGTTGGAGGTTGGAGATTAGAAATTAGAAGTTGGATTTGATTTCTAACTTCCAATCTCCAGCTTCCCACTTCTAAATTCGTAGATTCGTAACGAAACTCGTAACTTGCAGTCAAAAAAATTACCGATTACGAGTTACTGATTACAAATTACGAATCTTTTTTTATTTTTTGTCTTTGCTTTTTGTTTTGTCAGCGCCGGACATTAACTTGGCCGCGAACGCCGCCAATTGCTTCAAGCCGCCGGTGACTAATTTGCTTTTTATAAATTCAAAAATACTCGCCGCTTTCTGCAACCTCTCCCGCCAAAGCCGCACCATTTCATCCGCTTGTTTCAGCAAGCGAATTCCATAATAGAGCGCGATACACAAAAATACCGTCAGCCAGACGATGCAAAAAGCCAGCACCAAATAAAATAAATCTTGACTGGTTTCAAATTCGAACATATTTTTATTTTTATTTTATCAACCTTTCGCAAAAGGTCTTTTTTTGTTTTTATTTACACTTCCCTCTTTTTCGCTCCCGCGCCTTTCGCCAAATTTTCCATCGCTTTCGCCAAAAAGGCCTCAACTTCATCCATCCGCAATGTCCGTTCAGCCGACTGATATGTTATTCGCAGAGTGACGCTTTTCTTCCCTGATTCTATTTTATCATTTTCAAACACATCTAACAACTGAACGTCGCGAATAAACGACGGCTCGCTGTGCACAACCAAATTGCGGATATCCTTCCACTGAACGCGGCGCTCGACAATAATGGATAAATCCAATTCTATGGCCGGATATTTCGGCAAGGGTTTAAATTCTTTCAACTTCGGAAAATGGCTGGCTATTTTGCTCAAATTCAATTCCCAAATTCCCGCGTTCTTTTTAATGTTTAACGCTTTTTTGATTTCAGGGTGCAGAGCGGCGACTAAACCGACGGGTTGGTCGTTGATGATAATTTGCAGACATTGCTTCGGATGCGCCCAAGCCGGCCGTTCCACCAGTAAATTATAATCGCGCGTAATTGAAAAATAATTCAGCAATGTTTCGACAACGCCTTTGGCGCAAAGAAACGGACTCTCGCCTTTCGCCGGCGCGATGATTCCGCTGGCCATTAAATCCTGGGTTGGCAAACGTTCTTTCGAATCGTCCCGCGCCAGCGGGCCAGCCTGGTCGTCAATGAAAACCTTGCCGACTTCGAATAAATTCACTTCTTCGTAAAAACGCAGATTGTCAATAATGTTTTTTAGCAATCCCGGCGCCAAACTCGCGCGCAAGCGCGAAAAATTTTCCGCCGCTGGATTTTCCAATTCTATCCCTCCCCTTAAACCGGCTTTGGTCAAAATATTTTCATCCACGAATGAATAATTTTGCGTTTCATTCGCACCGACGGACAGCGCCAAAATATTTTTAACGCGGCGCTCCAGCTCGCGCAATTTATTTTCTGACTGATATTGAATTATTGTTTCCGGCATTTTCGCAGTTAAATTATCATAGCCGAAAACGCGGGTTATCTCTTCGATTATGTCCTCTTTAACGCTGATGTCTTTGGTCGCCCGCCATGTCGGCGCGACCACGCTGAAGCCGTCTTTTTTCTTTTTTAGCATGAATCCCAAATTTTCAAGAATCCGCGAAATTTTCTCGCGCTCGATTTGCTGGCCGATTTTTTTATCAATAAAATCCCACGTCAATTCAATCGGATTCTGATTGACGCTGAATTTTTTCACGTCCGCGATT
Source organism: Candidatus Falkowiibacteriota bacterium (assembly GCA_016214755.1). GTDB lineage: Bacteria > Patescibacteriota > Patescibacteriia > UBA11705 > JABHMO01 > JACRNX01. The sequence goes on along the minus strand of JACRNX010000021.1, from coordinate 3,062 downwards.
TCGCTCACCACCGTTGATCCGGGAATCAATTCCAAAATTAAATTGATTGCCCGATAAAGCGCTACTTCCGCTAGATTCGGATCTAAACTTTTTTCAAACCGGATGGCCGCTTCTGTCCGCGCTCCCAGACGATTCGCGGTTTTTCTGATCATTACTGGCTCGAAATTCGCTGATTCCAAAATTATCATTTTTGTGTCTTTGCCCACTTCTGAATTTTTTCCGCCCATTACGCCGGCCAAAGCCACGGCCTTTTCTTTATCAGCGATGACTAAATCTTCTTCGAGCAATTTTCTCTCGATGCCGTCGAGCGTCGCCAACTTTTCGCCTGCTTTCGCGCGCCGGACGATGATTTCGTTGTTTTTTATTTTATCCGCGGAAAAAGCGTGGAGCGGCTGACCAAGGTCGAACATCATAAAATTAGTAATATCCACGATGTTATTTATCGGCTTCTGCCCAATCGCGATTAGCCGCTGTTTCAACCAATCAGGCGACTCACCGACTTTTATTCCTTTGATCAGCGCCGCCATATAACGCGGACATAACTTTGGCTCCGGAATTTTAACGCTGATTTTTATTTCTTTTGAGCTTTTTATTTTTTTTAATGGATATTCATTCAAAGGTAAATCGTAAATCGCCGCCGCCTCGCGCGCCAATCCATAATGGCCCCAAAGGTCGGGTCGGTTGGTGAGCGACTTGTTGTCAATTTCAATAACCGCATCGTCTAAGCTAAGCGCTTCAGACAAATTGCGACCTGGCTGAACGTTCAAATGAGACAAATCAATTATTTCAAATTTATCTTTGGCCGGAAAAATGTCCGCCAGCCCCAATTCCGAAGCCGCGCAAATCATGCCCGCGCTTTTGATTCCGCGCACCTCCGCTTCTTTAAGTTCAACCAGCTCGCCTTCGCCGTGCCAACGGATTTTCGCGCCTACTTGCGCGAACGCGACGAACATCTCATTGCGCAGATTCGTGCCGCCGCAGACGACATTGATAACTTTTCCGCCAATGTCAACCGCCACTATTTTCAGCCGGTCGGCGTTCGGATGTTTTTCAATTTTTTTAATTTGGCCGACGACCACCTTGTCTAAATGCTCTGACAAAGGACGAACTGATTCGACTTCCACGGTCGCCATGGTTAATTTCAATCCCAATGCCTTCGGCGTGACATCAGCCGGCAAATTCATGTATTGTTCTAACCAACTGAAAGAAATGTTCATAATTAATAACCTCGATAATTTTTTCTAGCATTATATAATCGTTCTCTTAAACCACCACCTTTAATAAAATCTCTTTCCAGCGCGCGCAATAATTGATCCAAAAGATAATTGGTCTGGTGAATTAAACAAACCATGACATTGGCGGCGCTTTCAGAATCTGCCATATATGACTCATAAGTTATATATGTCCTATTAGACATATATGTCAACTTGCGCGCCTTGATAACCCGCTCATCGTCCTTCCCCCATAATAGTAATTGATGCTGTCTCAAAAAATCATGGTAATCCGCCAAAAGTTCTTCTTGGCTCGCTCTTGCGACACCGACCAATTTTATTTCAGTTTCTCTCGAAATGCCCGCGGCCATACTTCCCTCCACAATATTTTGTTTGCCGCTACGTGCCGCTTGAATCATTTGGTCTTTCGTTCGGCTAAACCTATCAATATATTTGTCGCAAAACATTACCGTTAAATCATGGACAATTACCGCGTTTTGATATGACATCAAATTTTTGTACCCTCCATGCGGCAATATTATATTCGACTTATCCGTCATATTTGACTTATTTGTCATATTTGACCTATTCGTCATATCGCACCAAACTGCTCCAAAAACCTCAAATCACCAGCATTGAATAAACGAATGTCATTAATTCCATAACGCATCATCACTAAGCGGGTAAGACCGAGCCCGAAGGCGAAACCGGAAAATTTTTCCGGATCAATATGGCCGGCGCGCAAGACATTCGGATGCACCAGGCCGCAGGGCAGGAGCTCCACCCAGCCGCTCTGCTTGCAGACGCTGCAACCGCGCCCTCCGCAAATTAAACATTCAATATCCAATTCAAATCCTGGTTCGACGAATGGAAAATAACCCGGCCGCAAACGAATTTTCACATCTCGCTTGAAAATTCCTTTCAACAATGTTTTCATCACCGCGATTAAATTACAAATTGAAATATTCTTTTCCACCATTAATCCTTCGAGTTGGCAGAAAGTGTTTTCATGCGACGCGTCCGACGCTTCATAACGGAACACGCGGCCCGGAGCAATCGCGCGGAGCGGCGCGCCAAATTCCTGCATCGCCCGCACCTGCACCGGTGACGTGTGCGTCCTCAACAGCAATCTCTCTTGATTTTCTTTACTTTTGATCCCTCGATTTCTCTCGGGACAAGCTTTTGACTTTTGAATTTTACCTTTTATATAAAACGTATCCTGCGTGTCGCGCGCCGGATGATGCGAAGGAATGTTCAACGCCTCGAAGTTATAATAATCTGATTCTAATTCCGGGCCGTCTAAAATCATAAAGCCCAGCGAACGGAACAAATCCTCGAGTTCATATTGAACGATGCTCACTGGATGCAATGAGCCCTGTTTCGGCTTGATGCCAGGCAAGGTTACGTCAATCCAGTCCTCTTCAACCGCTTTCAGCGTCTCTTTCTTTTCCAAGTCCAGCCGCTTTTCCGCGATTAAGGCCGTGATCTCGTTTTTAATTTCATTCGCCAGTTTGCCGAATTGTTTTTTTTCTTTTTCCGATAAATTTTTTAGCGATTTCAACATTGCGTTCAGTTTTCCATCTTTGCGGCCCAGCAATTTTATTTCCGCTTTTTCCAAATCAATCAAGGATTTAATTTTGTCCAGCGCCTCGCCCGCTTCGCGCCGCAATTGTTCAAGCTGTTTTCGCATAATGCTTAATAAAAATATAGAAATATAAATTACTGCGGGCTAAAGCCCGCAGTATTAACGGGCTTCACCCTGTTCTTTGATATATTCACGTATTATATTTTCCGTAACCGTACTGTGGGTTGAAACAAAATATCCGTCTGCCCAAAAACTGTCTCCCCACA
>JACRNX010000009.1 GCA_016214755.1 Candidatus Falkowiibacteriota bacterium | reverse complement strand
GGCGGAGGCATCAATCTCTGGACTACAAAACGCCGGCGCAAATATATTTTCAGAAATAATTCATTGACATATTTAATTCTTAAAAAATTAACCCACCAAATACAAGGCAATTAGCTGTCTTGACAAAGGGGTACACTTAACTTTTCTAGATTCAGAAAATGGCTGATGGATAAATATGATGTAAGCAGGGCTTATTATTTTATTGGTTTGATCCCGAAAGAAAAAGATATGTACGCGTCATTGCAAAAGGCCGGTTTCACTTTGATTTTAAAAGAAGTAGTGTATAGCGAGGACGGCAAACCGAAAGGCAACTGCGACGCGGATTTGGTTTTGCAGGCAGTCAGAGATGTTTATGAGAATTCCTGTGAAAAACTAGTATTAATTACAAGTGATGGCGATTATGCGAGCTTGGTAAAACTTTTACAAGAAAAAATAAATTGAAAATTATACTTTCCCCAAGCGTTCAAAAAAGATGTTCAATATTGCTAAAAAGAACTAATGCGCCGATCACTTATTTGGATGATGTAAAAAACAAGGTTTATTTAAACGATCAAGAAAAAGCCCCCATTAAGGACGAGCCTTAACAGGGTCTTTTTCGTAGTGATACTATTATCATATCAGATACAAAATATTTGTCAAGTTATTGTCCACAAGGTCAAACAAGAAAATAGAATCTAGTATCAATGGCGTTGACAATCAATGGGCGTTCTCCGTTCTCTTGACAAGATTTATGTCATCATTATGTACACTAACTTGAAGCGCCTAAGAAGCGCGGAGTTAAGGAGGATAAAATGAACAAGAAACAGACAAACAGAGGAGTAGCCAGGTTTGAAGCACTTATGAAGGCCTTGGACGAGGGGGAAGAGAAATATAAAAGCACAAAGAAGAAAGCCGTTCCAGCTGGTGGAAAATTAGAAGCAAGTCCAAAGGAGAAAAATGACGATCTAAGCGGCGTTTTGTGGAAAATGCGAGGTAAATCAGGACTCAACTACAATTTCCATGGATTTTCCGCCATGGAAAGATGGATTTCTAACATGAAAGACGCTCCCAAGGCATTGGTTTCGATAGATGAAGGCAAGACATGGAAGCGTTGGAGCTCATTCATGACATTCAAACGGCGCGGGCTGTCGGTGGCAGACGCGTTCGCGAAGACGCGGGCAGTGAAGGTTCGTTCGTAATTCGTTAGATCCTGAATCAAGGCTTCGAGAGCCTCAGCCTGACATTGTTCAGGATGACAAAAGTGCAGGATTGTTCAATGGACAATCCTGCATTTAAATTTCGTAGGCGATTGAAAATTCGCGCGTTTGTGGTAAGATAAGTAAGACAAGACAAGCAAGACGAGCAAGACAAGTAATCAGCAAGACAAGTGAGACGAAACAGCATTCGTCAACGCTTGTCAGCGCTTGTCTTGCTTGTCGCACTCGTCATAGTTATGTCGCAGATAGCGCATTTAATGAATAACAAAGAAAAATTGGAATTTAAATTCGCGGCCGTCAAAGCAATGCGCGAATTTTTTTGGTCGCGCGGCTTCAGCGAAATTGAAACGCCATGCCTCGTCCGTTGTCCTGGTCAGGAACCGTATCTATCGCCAATGCGAACTATCGTCCACGACGAACACGGGCAGAGTTATAAAATGTATTTGCACACTTCGCCGGAATTTGCGATGAAAAAGATGTTAGCCGCCGGCTTTGATAAAATTTTTTATCTCGGAAAATGTTTCCGCGATTTTGAAAGTTTCGGCGGCTTGCATAATCCGGAATTCACCATGCTCGAATGGTATCGAACAGGCGTTGATTATCGTCAAATCATGGATGAAACGGAAAAAATGTTCAAATTTGTCGTCATTAAAATGAAAAATCATCGCCTGCTGTCGTCTGCTAACGCCCGATTAGTAGAAAAGAAATGGTCCCGCGTTTCGATGCGCGATTTATGGCGAGAGCGCGTTGGCGTTGACTTGAATGACGTCTTGTCCGCGAAAAAAATGGCGGCATTATGTCGTCAAAAAGGATTTTCCGCGGCGGCGAACGAACGATACGAAGATTTGTTTTACAAGATATTTTTAAATAAAATCGAACCACGATTGGGTTTGGACGCGCCGACTATTGTCCACAATTATCCAGCGTCAATGGCCGCATTAGCGCGTCTGTCTAAGCAAGATAAAAGATACGCCGAGCGCTTCGAGTTGTATTTCGACGGGTTGGAGTTGGCCAACGCGTTTTCCGAATTGACGGACGCGCGCGAGCAGGCGCGCCGTTTGCGGCAGGAGCAGCGTCTGCGAAAAAAACTCGGCCAGGAAGTTTTTCCGATTGACAAAGAATTTATCAACGCGCTCAAGTCCGGTTTGCCCGAATGCGCGGGCATTGCCTTGGGCGTTGATCGTTTCGTCCAGATTCTCCTCGGTTGCCGAGAAATAAATAATGTGCTATCGTTGCCGATGAAACGTTTAATTGAAGACAATTGAAAAATGAAAAGATTAAAAATAATAAATAATAAACACAAATAAAAGACTAAAAAGATTCTTTATCTATTATATTTTATCTTTTTATATCTGTGTTTTTTATCTTTTATTTCTCATCTTTTATTTTAAACTTATGCAGACAACAAGCGATTTGGCGAAAGGCGTCATTATTCGGCATCAAAACGATTTGTACGTCGTTAGAAAAATAGAATTCGTCAGCCCGGGCAAGGGCTCGGCGTTTTCCCGCGTGTCCATGAAAAGCATCACCACCGGCAAGACGATTGAAACGACTTATAAAAGCGGCGAGAACGTTGACATTGTTGACGTCGAACGCCAGCGCATGCAATATCTTTATAAAACAGGCAACAAGTATTCATTCATGGATCAAGAAAATTACGAAATTTCTGAAGTGGACGCGGAAGTGCTCGGTGATGACGCGAAATATTTGAAAGAAGGATTAGATGTAATGACGATTTCGCACGAAGGGACGATTGTGGCAGTGGAATTGCCGAAAAAAGTTCAATACAAAACAGTGGAGGCGCCGGAAGCGGTTAAGGGCGATACGGCCAGCGGTCGGATAATGAAGGATGTGAAATTGGAAAATGGGCTGATGGCGCGCGCGCCGGCGTTCATTCGGCCAGGCGATGTTCTTCTGATAAACACGGAGACAGGGGAGTATTGCGAACGGGTGAATGAGTAATACAAGATGTACAGATTTTTACTGATATACAGATGAGAACAAATGAGATGGACAGGATAAACAAGATAAATTAGAGTTTGGAATTTCGATTTTGGTAGGGACAGAATATTATTCTGTCCGTTTAAAACAAAAAAAAGGAAATGTAGGGACAGGGCACTGCCCTGTCCCTACGGGTAAATATGGAAAACGTGAAAATCGCGTGGTATGGAAAACATTTTGGCGAGGAGCCGGCGCTTGTCGGCAACGAGAATCAGGGCGCGGGCGCTATTTTTTTTAGCGGCTGTAATTTGAAATGCGTTTTTTGCCAAAATTATCAAATATCGCAGGATGGTCTTGGCAAAAATTATTCAATCGAGGAACTCGTCAAAATAATGCTGGATTTGCAGGCAGATGGCGCGGTGAACATTGATTTGGTGACGCCGACGATTTGGTGGCGCCAATTAAAAACCGCGATTTCGTCCGCCAAGCGAAACGGATTAGTGATTCCAATCGTTTGGAACTCAAACGCTTACGAGTCAGTTGAAATTTTAAAAGCAATGGATGGTCTAGTTGACATTTATCTGCCGGATTTTAAATACGGCGATGATAGTTTGGCGATGAAATTTTCTGGCGCGCCGAATTACGTCAAAATCGCCAGCGCAGCCGTTAAAGAAATGTTCCGTCAGGTCGGCCAGGCTGAATATAATCAGTTCGGTCTGATGAAAAGAGGATTGATCGTCCGCCATTTGATTTTACCCGGACAGGTTGAAAACAGTTTGCGCGCGCTCGAACAAATCGCCGGCATCAATCGCGATATCTGTGTCAGTCTGATGCGGCAATACTATCCGGTTCACCGAGCAAAAACTTTTCCTGAAATAAATCGTTTCGTCAATGAAAAAGAAGCGCGCGCGGTCTTTGATTATATGTGCGGTCTCGGGCTGTTGAATGGCTGGACGCAGGAAGGTGATTGCCAAGAAATTTGGTCGCCAAATTTTCGTAAAAAAAATCCTTTTGTTTAAAATTCTAAATTTGAAATCCTAATTTCTAAACAAATCCTAAATTCTAAATTCGAAATCCTAAACAAATTCAAACAAACAATTTTTTATATTTTTTATTTAAGCATTTATCCCCAGCTCACGGGGATTTTTTATTGTCAAAAGTAAAATTAAGATTATAATGGAAGTGCGTCTATTCTAAATAAAAAATAATAAATAAAAGACACAGATTTCCGCCAAAGGCGGACCCGCCTCCGGCGGGAAAAAAAATCCAAATATTTTATTTTTAATATTCCTTTTTCTATTTTCTAGATTCTACTTTCTATTTTCTTTTATTTTATGAATGGCAATGGCAATGGACACAAAAACGGAGCGAACGGCGCGGAGCAAAAATCAATTTTAATCGTGTATAATATTTTGATTGACAAACCTCTGCCGGACGACCCGGAGGCAGAATTCACGGTTAATGAATTCAGGAGCGAAATCGAATCAGTCAGAAACGCGTTAAAAGAAGGCGGCTATAATATCAGGACATTGGGGCTCCGGCGGATAAATTCAAAAATCATCGCCAAGATCGAGGAAATAGACCCGGACGCGATTTTTAATTTGTGCGAATCGCTTTACGACCAAGCGAAATACGAAATGTATGTCGCTGGTTTGTTCGAACTTTTGAAAATTCCCTATACCGGTTCGCCGCCGTTCACGCTGGGATTGTCGTTGAATAAAAGAAAGACAAAGCAAATTCTGCGCGCGGCCGGCTTGCCGACGCCGGCTTCGGTGCTTACCATTCAAGACCAGCAATTTTCTCTCGCGGATTTGGATTCGCCGTATATCATCAAGCCGATTCGCGAAGATGGGTCAGCCGGCATTTCCAGCGAATCAGTCGTTGACACGAAAGAGGAAGCAGGGGAGAGAGTCAAGTATATTCACGAGACGTATCATCAGCCGGCGCTGGTGGAAGAATTTGTTCGCGGCAAGGAAATTCAGGTTTTTATTCTTGGCCAGATTGAGCCGCGGGTGCTGGCGATCGGCGACATTGATTTTTCCAAAATGCCGAAAGATGAACCGAATATAATTTCGTATCAAGCGAAGTGGGATGAAAAAAGTCCGCTTTACGAAGCGACGGAGCCGTTTTTTCCGGCGAGAATTGACGTCGAAATCCAAAGTAAAATAGAAAAAGCCGCTCTGCGCGCGTACAAAGAACTCGGCTGCCGCGATTACGCGCGCGTAGATATGCGCCTGCGCGAGGACGGTAAATTTTATATTTTGGAGATCAACGCCAATCCTGATATTTCGGTTGAGGCGGGTCTTGATAAAATGGCGGAAACGGCCGGGACGACGTACAACAAAGTAATTTGCGAAATCGCCGCGTCCGCCACTCTGCGTGCTTCGAAAAAAATCAACCGCGAGTTGGCGACCAAAAGCGTTATATAAATTGTAAGAATTCCAAGCGTTGTTTATACTTTGTCATCCCCGCGAAAGCGGGGATCCAGAAAACGAAATTATTGCCACTTAAACTGGATTCCCGCTTTCGCGGGAAGGACATGTCGGGGGCGGGAATGATAGATTGGGGACAGGAATGACATTTAAACATCAATGTTTGACGACAAAGTGTTAATAACGCAATGAATTTTTAATGCCATCGATGAAAACATAAGCGTCAAGGCGAAAGATGAATAATTTTAAAACCGTTCCGCGACGCGGGACGTTTTTAAGTTAATTTACAGAATTTATAAAGTAGAAAATTAAAAGCGTAAAATAGGTAAAATTAGTCAAAAACAACAGAAAATCATTGACAAAACTTTTTAAATTTGATATATACTTATATTGAGATGGTTACAAAACTCCTTCTGCTATAATTTTAATTTTTCGGCTGCGACTTCGTCAAACTGGCGCGAAATGACTTTCACCGTAATTCTATTACGTTTCAAGTCCTTTCGCTGGTTTGCCTCGTCTCGCCGGAAAAATCTAAAATTTCGCAACGAAATAGTTTTGTAACCATCTCATTGTAAGTTCGTTGAAAATTAACTGGTTCTCTCTGGCTGCTGGTGCTTGGTTGGAGCAGGTCGCTCCAGCCAATCTGACTGTCTGTCTGTGGAGGTGCTTCATGAACGAGGAAAATGATGCTGTTCAGTCCAGTTCTGCGGAGGAGGATATTCAAAAAGATCCTGTTCAAAACGGTTCTGAAAAAGGGCAAGATGGAGCCGCTGAACAGGAAATAGTTGAGGCGGAATTTATTACTGAAAGTGAAATGGGAAATTTCTACACCGGCATTGTCGTTTCCGTTCACACCGCCTACTGCTACATCGGCAGGGTGCGTCGCGGCTATGAAACCATTGCCACGAATGGCGATGTGTTCTGCCCGACTAGTAGATTTCCGAACGGCACTCCGGTCAAGTTCGCGGAACTGAATTCTGACCCGCGCCGGCCCGGCAAGTTCAGAACTGAACAAATTGAAGCGTTGAATACTGATCTCGCGATTGCGTCTTCAGTTGAAAAAAAGGCCTTGGCGTTGATCACTTTGACGCAGCCAACCGAATCGGCGTATCATCGCATGGCAAAAGAAGTGCCTCACGAAGACGTCGAGCAAGCGGCAAAGAATTTGCCGTTTAAGGAAATGCTGGCAACGTTTATCAGGTTGACGCGTGATCTCGATAATTCCGCGGAAGCGGCTGATGAGTTTTTGAGGGCAACTTTTCCTTCGCTTGGCAGTTTTGACGTTTCGTTTTCAGTTGACGGCGATATTGATGAAGCGGCTGAAGAACAGAAAATTCAGGAAACTATCGCCGGATACGCTGCTGCCGACATGCCCGGGCAGGTCGTATCGCTCACCAATGAATGGGAACGGTTCAAGGGCGCGCGAAAGGTCTTTGGACTCATGAAACAGAACGGCACACTGCGGCCGGACATGATCATTCCAATCAAGTATCTTCCGGAAATGCTGGTGGCTTGTCCGGTTTGGTACGTTACCGGTAAAGGGGACTTGCAAGATCTGACACGAGTGGCAGACCCGACGCCGGACGAAGCCATAAAATATTTCTGCGATTCAGTTGGCACCAAGAATTTCGCCTGGCTTTATCAGATTTACAATCGCCGGACGCGACCGTTCTCGGCCTTTGCCAGTCGAGATATCATTCCTCCGGCATTGCTCGCGATCATGCAGAGCGGCCGCCAGATGTTTGACTACCTGGCCATTGCCACGCCGTATCATGACCAAGCGAGCCGTGAGTGGGCGGATCCAAAATGGCTTAGGAATATTGACCCGTTCTTGCTCGGATTCATGAAGACATTGCCTTATGTTTTCGTGCTTGGCAGGTGGAGCGGCACAGGGCTTTTCCCGCTGTTCCTTGATATGATCGCTGACACGATTAATCATCTGCGTGTCAATAAAAATTTGCTCAATAATTTTTTGGCATCATCGTATTGGTATCGTGGCAATCAAAAGGTTACACGCGCAAGCTCGGACAGGGGACCCATTGATGATTGTTTGTGCGCTATGCGGGGGGCCGCCACCAATGACGTCTTGCTGCCGTTTGCCGAAAAGGTAATCGCGGCTTTTGATGAAGGCAAATTGTTCGAGTTTCTTCGCGAGGAGACGGAACAGTTGACGGCCGGTGAAGCCGCCGGTCAGTAGTTAGAATAATTATCCGCCTGATGTCAATGAACATCAGGCGGATTTTTGTTTTAAATTTGTAATAATTTTAATTAGAGAGTAAAATGAAAATAGAAATATAAAATTTACTATGGAAAAGAAAAAATTTTTATTTGTTTCGTTTGACGCGCTGATTACTGATATTGCCTGGCAGGTTTTAAAAGAAGGGCACGAGGCGAAATACTTTATCGAGAATGACGACGAAAAAGACATTGGCGACGGTTTCGTGGCGAAGACAGATGATTGGAAAGCAGAAGTTGACTGGGCGGATATTATTGTTTTCGACGACGTGCTCGGACACGGAGCGCAAGCGGAAAAATTGAGAGCCAGCGGCAAATTAGTTATCGGCGGAACCGCTTACACGGATAAACTCGAAGATGACCGCGCTTTTGGACAAGAAGAACTGAAAAAAGTCGGCATCCCCATTATTCCTTATGAAAATTTCGATTCATTCGACGTAGCCATTGAGTTCGTCAAAAAAAATCCAGCCAAATACGTGATTAAACCGAGCGGCGAGGCGCAGAACATCAAATTATTTCTTTTTGTCGGCGAAGAAGAAGACGGCAAAGACGTGATTCAGGTTTTGGAAGCGTACAAAAAAGTCGCGAAAAAAGAAATCAAAATTTTCCAATTGCAAAAAAAGGTGAGCGGCGTCGAAGTGGCGGTTGGCGCGTTTTTCAATGGCGCGCAATTTATCTACCCGATAAACGTCAACTTTGAGCACAAGAAATTATTCCCGGGAAATATTGGGCCGTCCACCGGCGAAATGGGAACGAGCATGTTTTGGAGCGAGCCGAGCCGTCTTTTTAATCAAACATTGCTGAAAATGGAACCGAAGCTGAAAGAAGAAAAGTATGTCGGTTACATTGATTTGAATTGTATCGTGAATAATAACGGCATTTATCCGTTGGAATTCACCGCTCGGTTCGGTTATCCGACGATTTCAATCCAGCAAGACGGAATTTCAATGCCTATCAGTGAATTTTTATTTGAATTGGCGGCTGGCACATTAACAAAATTTAAAACAAAAAGCGGTTTTCAAATCGGCGTCCGCATAGTTCATCCACCTTTTCCGTATGGCGCTGACATCAAGATATTAAAACAGCATCGGCGCGAAGCAGTGGTATTTTTTAAGAAGCCAAGTTTGGATGGCGTTCATATCGAAGATGTTAAATTGATTGACGGCGAATGGGTTTTGACCGGCACTTCCGGCGTTTCGTTAATCGTTGTCGGCGCGGGTCAGACGATGAAGCAGGCCCAGCATCAGGTTTACAGCCGCATTCAAAATATTTTGATTCCAGATATGTATTACCGCACGGACATCGGTGATCGCTGGTTTGAAGACAGCGATAAATTGCACAACTGGGGATATTTGAGGGAGGTCTGAAAGAGCTTGTTAGGTTGTAGCTTATTGGGCAATTCAGACGAGTCAGCTTTTTAGGTTGTAGCTTGTTAGCTTATTAGGCAATTTAGACAGGAAAAAAAAATACTAAGAAGCTAAAAAGCTAAGAAGCTAAGAAGCTAAAAAGTTAATTAGTTGATAATTAAAAATAATTTAAGAGAATTGCTTATGCTTACATTTATTTACATTATCGCCGCTGTTATCGCGCTAGTTGTTCTTTGGATTGTTTATACTTATAACAGCTTGATTCGCGGCCGCAATCAAGTTGATGAAGCATTCAGCGACATTGACGTTCAACTTAAACGCCGGTATGATTTAATCCCGAATTTAGTCGAAACAGTCAAGGGATATATGGCGCACGAGAAAGAGACCTTGCAAAAAGTGACAGAAGCGCGGACCGCGGCCATGGCGGCGCACAGCAAAGCGGGCGCGTCTATCGAAGAAAAAGCGAAAGCGGAAAATATGTTGAGCGAGACATTGAAATCGCTGTTCGCGGTGGCGGAAAGCTATCCGGAATTAAAAGCGTCGGCGAATTTTTTGCAGCTGCAGGACGAACTTTCTGATACGGAAAATAAAATTCAAGCCGCCAGGCGGTTTTATAACGGCAATGTCCGCGACTTCAACATTCAAATTCAGGTCTTTCCAAATAATTTAATCGCCGGCGCGTTAAAATTCACGGCTTATGAATTTTTCGAAGCCGAAGACAAGGAGAAGGAGGCTGTTAAAGTTAATTTTTAATTTTCATTTTATACCTACCCACTACAACCTACCCACTACAACCTATATATGTATAATCAAATCGCGTCGAATAAAAGAAAATCAGTTCTGCTGATTTTTATTTTTATCATTATTCTCGTCGGCGTTGGTTATGCTTATGATTGGTTTTACGGTTCGGCGCAGACGCCTTATGTTGGAATAATAATGGCGTTGGTGATTTCATTATTGATGACGTCAATTTCCTATTTCGCCGGCGATAAAATCGCGCTTTTCGCGTCTGGCGCGAAAAAAATATCAAAAGAAGACAATCGTTACATCTATAATTTAGTCGAAAATTTATGCATTGCCGCTGGTTTGTCCGTCCCCAAAATTTATATTATTGATGACCCGGCGATCAATGCTTTTGCTACTGGCCGCAAGCCAGCGTTATCGTCAATAGCAGTTACGCGCGGCGCGATTGAAAAGTTGGGAAACGAAGAATTGGAAGGAGTGATCGCTCATGAACTTTCGCACGTGAAAAACTTTGACATCAGATTCATGATGCTGGTCGCTGTTTTGGTCGGCGCCATCGCGATTTTGGCGAATATGTTTTATCGTGTCGGATTTATTAGTGGCCGTGATAATGACAACAACAATCGCGGCGGCGGCATCTTAGCGTTAGTCGGTTTAATTTTCATTATCGTCTCTCCAATCGTCGCCGAGTTAATCAAGCTAGCGATTTCCCGCAAGCGCGAGTTTCTGGCTGACGCTAGCGCTGCGCTATTAACCCGTTATCCAGAGGGCTTGGCGCGCGCGCTGGAAAAAATTGGCGCGGAAAATCGGCCGCTGAAACGCGCGAGCGGAGCGACGGCGCATTTATTCATCGCTAATCCATTCGGACGCGGCCGCGTTATGTCTTTATTCTCCACTCATCCTCCGCTGGCCGAAAGAATTAAACGATTAAGGGAGATGGCCCGATAAATTATTTTGCGGAACGTCCTATGGACATCACATTATGAAAACGCACTCCATAAATAGCAAAAATCGCGATCCGCTTGTTTTTGGCGGAAAAAATTTTCATCGTAGCTATGGTTACGATTCAAATTTTTTCACGCTCCAAAACTTCGCAGCTCATCGATTTTCTCTTATTTCTTAGTACGTTTTCATAATGCGATGTCCATATGTCTCACTTATCTCACGCGCATTTGTTTCATTTTTTCCATAACAAGGAATTGAATCGTTTTTACGTCGCCATCGCCATTTTTACGTTCGGCGAAGGATTAATCAGCATTTTCGTTCCGATTTATTTGTTTCAAATTGGTTATCAAGTTTATTCGATAATCTTTTTTTATTTCTTATCGTCATTCAGTTTTGTCCTGTTTTCGTTTTGGGGCGCGAAAATCGTCGCCCGAGTCGGCGCCAAACATTCGATTCTGATTTCCTTGCCGTTTTTTTTTGCTGTTTTATTTGGGTTTGCGCTTTTTAGAAAAACAGATCTTAATCCCACGGACGTAAGCCCGTGGAAGTTTACATTTTTAATTTTGCAACGCGCGTCAGTGTTTTTTTATATTTTTTCTCACTACCATACTACATAGTATGATAGTAAAAATTTTAAAAAATTTTGATTAACTTTTATGCTCCCATGCTTCGAAGCATGAGAACGGTATTTTTTTAAAAATCTAATTATTGTTTATAGTAAAATACGATGTTCCTTCCGCCAGCAATGCTAAACCACTCATCGGCGTTTTGCTTTGCCGCCGCGATAATTTTTCGCGAATTCGTCCAGTAATCATTGACGACGAAATACGCGTTTTTGACACCAGCCATGTCCATGGCGGCTTTAACATGTTCACGCGCGGGTTTTTCAAAAATCATTTTGTTAAAGTATTGGTAAAAATTAGCGCCGCCGGTTGGAATCGAATAATAAAATTGGCCGTGATAATATTTTTTAAAATCAAATTCCCTGATGGCCGCCGCGCCAACCATTTGATTGGCGAGAACAATGTAGTCGCCGTTTGTCCGTTGTTCGATAAATTGGACCGTGTCAACGTCCGCCTGACTGACATTGAAACTATGGGAATTTTTGTAATTGTCTTTGACTGGATAAGAAAAATAAAGAGAAGCGGTGATTGCCATTGACATAACAAGAACAAAAAAGACGTTTTCAACGAATTTTCGACTATGTCCATCGGAAAAGGCACTGATTAAATATAGAAAGACAGGCAAAAGAAAATAAAGAGCGAGTTCGACGATTCGGTCGAGATAGTCCAGTTTGTTTTGCTCGGTTGCGAATTCAAAGTTGAGAAAATTTTTAACAATAAAAAAGTTGAGAAATAAAATCGCGGCGATGACTATAAAATGCGCGTAATCACGATGTTTTTTGCGCAGACAGACAAACAAAAATCCGGCGACAGCGAGTCCAATGAAAATTATTCGATAGTTGAAACCATAAACATAAAGCAAATCAAACGCGAAATTGAATTGTTTTTTGAAAAAAAATAATTGAGGAAACGCCAGCGCGGACGGCGCGCTTAACGCGACGTTAAACTTATTAACGAGTGAGTTAAAAATAAAAAGCAGAGGGAAAATAATCGCGCCGATGAGTCCAATCGCGGCTATCGCGGCGATTTTAATGCTTCGACGGACGGGGCGAGCGCGTAAAAAAACATACAAGACGTAAAGCGTGATCGGCGCGCCGTACAAAGGATGGATGGTTAGCGCGACCAAAGACAAGAAGAGCAGATATTGAATCAGAATTTTATTTTGGCGATAAAGCAGAGAAAGAAAAATTATCATTATCGCCAGCAAGTTCGTCAATCCCTGCGGCGTAGTATTGATGAAGTACGCCACGGGCAGGAAAAGCGCGGCCAGCGCGGCAATAAGCGCGTTTCGTTTTGTCCAATTCAGTCCGTCGGCGAAAGAATAATAAATCGTCGTCGGCAGAAAAACAGAAAAAAGCAACGGCAAAAGCGCTTTATTGATAAACCCTAGTCCGACGCCGAGCAGTTTGGCCAAAAAGATTATCAGCGAATATTCGCCGATGTAATAAAAAGTTTTTGGCAAAAGTGCGCCGTCGGCTAAAATATTTTTCATCGCCGCTAAGTGAATAAACGGGTCAAATCCGTAGCCGATTTTGTACACAATTAAAGCGACGGAGCTTAATTGAAAAGCGTGGATAATAATTAAAATCAACGGGAGCGAATTATTTTTATTAAAGCGGATTATCAGCAATAAAAAAATCGTGGCGATGAAAAATATGATGAAAAAGTGTGTTGGTAAAATATTCCATGGCGAGGCGATGGCTTCGTCAGTCCGGGCGCGGAAAAGGAAATAAAAGTTGAGCGAACTTAGAGCGAGATAAATAAGGGTAAACGCTAAAATATATAAAGAGGGTTTGCTTCGCAGACCTACTTTTTGTAACCAAAAATTAGGCAAAAAGTTTTGGGGTGGCAAATTCGCTGTCTCATTGAGTTTAGTTTTTTCCTGCTCGCTTTGACGCTCAGTTGCCCACCCCAAACCCCATGGCGCTATTAAAGTGTTGGTGCGGCAATATTTTTTTATTTTTAACCAGCAGGCCGTCGTTTTTTCAAACGCGCTGACATCTGAACGCGAGTGCATTATTTCGACGATAATCGCGCTGGCGGCAAGCGCGAGACCGAAGACAATGTCATCAATTCTGTAAAAATAGAAAGCCAGCCAGAGAATAATGCTGTTAGCGCTGACGAGAGAGAAAACGCCGAAGACAAACTGGAAAAAGCCGTCAAATGTCGGAAAGAGCAGTCGGCCGAGCTGTTGGCCAAAATAAAATAAAAAAATCAATCCCAAAATAATGCTTAGTGGCTGATTTTTGACCAAAAAGAGGTTTGCCAAAATCGCCACCAGGAGTATAATACAGATTATACGGGACTTCGTCATACAGATTATTTTGGACTAAATTTTTGTCATATTGCGGCAACTATATTTCTAAGAGCAGTAAGTACTGTTTACATATTAGCAAGAACGGTTTGCTTCGCAGACCTACTTTTCGTAACCGAAAAGTAGGCAAAAGGTTTTGGGGTGGCAAATTCGCTATCTCGTTAAATGTCGTCTTTTCTCCCTCGCCACGACGCTCAGTTGCCCACCCCAAACCCCGTGGTGGTGCTAAACTGCCGGTAGCGCTAATTATTACCACAAATACAAATGGCACTAACTATTCTCATCTTATATTTTAGCAGTAAATAACAAAAATGAAAATTACGTTTGAAAAATTTTTTTTGCTGTTCAAAATCGTTATAATTGCGGCGATGGCATTGTTTTTTTGTTTTCTCGTCGTAAAAAAATTAGCAATCGGCGGCGTTGGATATGAAACAGAATTTAACGCGCCGTCTAAATTTATCCAGGGATTCTATCCTGAAGGCCGAGTGGAGCAGTTAGTTGGAATTCAGAAAATTGACAATGAGCCGGTTTATTTGGAGGTTTATTCGCCGGGAAAATTTTCAACGGCAAAAGTTCAACTGCGCTACAAAAATGCCGCTCGATTACCCGCGAGATTCGGCGTTAAATTGAACGGCGCTGATTGGGCGTTCTATCTGGTCGATTTGGCGGGCGCGAGCAATGATTTCGTCGAGCAGTCGTTTGAATTTGATTTATCCATGGCGGAGAGGAAAAATAATAAGATAAAGTTTATGCTGGCTAGTCCGCTGGTAGGCGATAGCCAAGAAAAAATTTATATTGACAAATTCAGTGTCGAGTATGTTTGGTAAGGGCATACAAAGGGTAAATGTTGATTGTCATGCTGAGGCTCTCGAAGCATGACATTGTCGCCCTTCGAGAACCTCAGGGTGACAAAGGGGCGGGCGGAATTTACATAAACTCCAGCGAAGTGCCCAAACCCCGTGAAATGCACATCAGCGCGGTTAATACAGATGAAGACGGTAAAAATATAAACAACACAGACTATGTTTGGAAATAAAGAAATTAAAATTCATCTTCATCGGATCGTCGAATTTTTGTTCGCGAGTTGTTTTTCGTTTTGGCTACTGCTGGCGGTTTTGGAATTGATTATGCCCGGCTTCGCGATTTATTACATTAATCTTAGTCTATTTTTCATTATTAATTTCGTCTTTTTTGTCCTGTTGTGTTTTATAAGAACGTTTGACAAAACTAATTCGGTTGATTAAGATTGAATAAATAATTTGTTCATTGAAAGGCGTTGTGCCTTTTGGAGGTAATAAAAATGGCGAATGAAGTGAGAAAAGTAGTTGACGGAATCGTGGTTTGGCTAACGAAGCAAGGCGCTTTGAGCGATGAGGAAGTGAGAGAGCTTTACGCGCAAGGTGTACGTTTTCAGCGGATTGTTTCCGAAGGAATGAAGCGGGCGCAAAAACTAAGCGAAAAAATGATGTCAGCAATGGCCGCTTCGTTCCCGCCAGTTGATTTGAAAAAGGAAGTGATTGATTTTGATCTTTCTGGTTTAGGATTTAAGCGTACGGAAATGATAGAGCATCAATTTTTTCCGTTTAAAATTGATGACGACGGAGAAGTAATTCATATCGCGGTGACTAATGAATCAGGATTTTTGTTTCTGGTGAAAAAAGCGAAAGAGCATGGCGTAACCTTCAAGTACTTTTCCGCTCCATTGAAAGAAATCATTGCGGCGATTAAGAAGCATTATCCATCGCCCTTGACGTAAAAAACAGATCCCCTTGAAATTTCAAGGGGATTTATATTTTACCTCGCAGATTTTTTTGCGGGGTTTGCACGATTGACGTTTTTAGGCGATTGCTGCTTTTTTCGGCAGAATTTTGTTTAAAAAGAATCCAAACGCGCCGCCGCAGAGCCCGCCGATGATATGGCCGAACTGCGAAACATGGTCGGGCTTGAAACTGGCGATTATTTCCTGTCCGAGGAAAATCAGCACCACCAGAATGAAGGAAAGAGGAATTTGTTTTTCCTTGACATTGGCGAATGAAATCAGAATCATCAGCATGAACACAATGCCCGAGGCGCCAATTAAGCTAGCGTCAAAAAACAATGAATTGAGCAGTCCGGTCAAAACAGCGGTAACTACGATCATGAGGAGCAATCGCAAAGAACCGTATTTTTCTTCGAGAATAGGACCTAGCAGAAGGAGAAACATGATGTTGCCAAACCAGTGCGTCCAATTCGCGTGAGCGAGCGGGTGGCAGAGCAAACCCAAGTAATACGTCGGAGCAAGCAATGCCACTGTGGCTTTCGCGCTGAATAGCGGCGCGAGATTCACCAGGTAGTTGCTGATAATGACGACAATGAGCGTGATGAAAACAAGAGTCAAAATAACCGGCGCGTTGAAACTGATTTTCCATGTTCCTATTCGCAGATCCATTTTTGCCTCCTTCCCCCTGAAACAAATTCAGGGTTTAATTAACAATGAACAATGATCAATGGCCAATTATTGAAGCATATTCGCTTATAAAATATTTGTCAATACAATTTTAAAATAATAAATAAAAGATAAAAGATAATAAATACAAATAAAAAATTAAAAAATGAAATATATTTTTTTCCGCCAGCGGCGGATCCGCCTCTGGCGGAAGAGATTCAAGATTAAGTATATTTTTGAGTTTTTTATGGTTCGGTTATACTCACCACAAGTTTGTATTTTTTATCTATTATTTCTCATCTTTTATCTTGAATCCCTCCTTATTCCCAAAAGTATTAATCCCTGCTATAATGCGCTTATATGGACATTGGCATTGCCATCCCCCTGATTGTCGGTTCGGCGGCGATTGACTCAATCAATCCCTGCGCCTTCGCGGTGTTGATTTTTTTGATTTTGTACTTGATGAACGTGAAGAACAGAATGTTCATGCTTAAAATTGGACTTGTTTACATCAGCATCATTTTTATTGTCTATTTTTTGTCCGGCTTGGGTTTATTGAGTTTTATCCAAAGCATTCATTTGACGCGATTCTTTTATTATTTTACCGCGGCATTGGCGATCGTATTTGGTCTGTTGAATTTAAAGGACGTTTTTTGGTACGGCAAAGGAATTTCGTTGGCGATTCCAGAATCGAAAAAAGCGATAATTCAAAAATATATTAGGCGAGCGACATTGCCGGCGGCTATTGTCCTTGGAATTTTGGTCGCGTTATTTGAACTACCGTGCACTGGCGCCATCTATCTGGCGATTTTGTCTTTGCTGGCGGAAAAAAACACTTGGTTTCAGGCAATCGCGTATTTATTGATTTACAACGTAGTTTTTGTTTTGCCTCTGCTGTTCATTCTGCTTGCCGTCTATTTTGGTCTAGCGCCGGAGAAAGTTGAAAATTGGCGGCAAGGACAGAGACGTTGGCTGCGGCTGGCCGTGGGGGTGGTTATGATTGGGCTGGGGGCAATTATGTTCTACATTTAAAAATATAAAAGTATAAGAATAAGTTAGTCGATCTACAACCTACTCACTACAACCTAACCCTTAAAATATGTCCGAAAAATTAATTGGCCGCGTTGTCCATTTTTTCGACAACATCGGCGTGGCCGTGATCGCGCTAAACGCCGTCCTTAAAGTCGGCGACAAGATTAAAATTCAGGGCGGGGACGTTGATTTCGAGCAGGAAGTCCAGTCCATGCAGATTGACCGCCAGCCGCTTGACAAGGCGAAGAAAGGCCAGGAAGTGGGGATGAAAGTTGAGCAAAAAGTGCGCGATGGCTATCGGGTTTTTAAAATTTGATTGGACGAAAAATTTCTTTCTTTCTTGGAATAAAGTCAAGAGAATTTTTAGTTATTGAAAAATCTTATGTCAAAAATTATTGAAAAATTAATCGCGGGATTTGAAGAGGCGGCCGCGCCGGCCGAGGCGGGCGAAAAATTGAAAGTGAACGCCGTCATCAGCAAAGCGGCTTTTATTTACGAAAAAATCCGCAACGCGATTGATTATCAAGAAGAACATTTGGAACGCAAAGGCGCGATCTACCGAATTATGCGCCGGAAATTATTACTGGAAAAGGTAATCATGGAAAATTATCTGCTGGAAAAATACCATCATGAAAATATCGCCGAGCATTTGCTTTTGGAAATGATCCGCGCCGGTTATTTGAAACAAGACGTGCCGGTGAAAATGGTGGAAGTGGTGGATAAAATAATTCAGAAATACAATTCGCTATTCGCGAAAATCAAAGAAATCGAGGGTCGGCTTTCGAGGAAAATGTTCCGCTATTGGCTGGAAATCGTGGCCGTGGAAATTGAAAACGCCGTCTTGCCGTCCATCAAAGAAAAAGCGCTCGCCAATGCCATGTTTTCCGTTTATAATCCGCGAATAGAATTGGAGAACGGACTTGAGGAAAAAGAAAAAGAACTGCAAGTTTATCTCGCTTGCCACCGCGTGCTGTATAAATGGGACGAAGCGATGATGCGCCACTTGCTTTTGACTTTGTATTATCCGGACTGGAGCAAAGCAGACGAAGAAATGATTGTTAAAACCGTTAATAGCGTGAATAAAATAATGCTGGGATTGGCAAAGCAGATTAATCATCCGCGGCAAAGGCAGATATTTCATTTGTTGAAAAAGAAAGCGATTGTTTTTTGGGTCATTCAGGATGTGCTGGCGGAAAACATCAAAAGAGCAAGGCCGCTTTTCGACAATCAGGAAGCGCTGGAAGCGGAAGTGAAAAAAGCGATCGCCAAGCGCTACAAAGGCGTGCGCGCGAAATTGCGGCGCGGCGTCGTTCGCAGTATTATTTACGTTTTTTTCACCAAGATGGTCTTAGCGCTCGCGCTTGAGTTTCCGATGGACTGGTATTTGTCCGGCGCGATTAATTACACGTCCGCCGCCATTAATATTACTTTTCCGCCAGTGCTGATGTTCTTTGTCGCGATTATGATTCGCATGCCGAAAAAGGAAAACATGGAAAAGATTTTGTCCGAAGTTAAGGCGATCGCGCTGCAGGGCGGACTGTCGAAAACATTCAAACTGAAACAACCGCTCGGACGCGGAATGGTGATGCGTTTCATGTTCAATTTAATTTACTCATTGACTTTCATCTTTTCGCTGTTTGTAATTTTCTGGGGATTGAATAATCTTGATTTTAATTTTTTCAGCAGTTTGATTTTTGTTTTATTCTTAACTTTGGTCAGCTTTTTCGGCTTGCGCATTCGGCGGCCTGTCCAGGACTTGCTGACAATAGATCGTCGGGAAAGCATCATCGGTTCGATTGTGGATTTTGTCGCTTTGCCGTTTGTTAGCATGGGCCGCTGGATTTCCGGCAAGTTTTCCAAAATCAATTTTTTCACTTACTTTTTGGATTTAATTATCGAAGCGCCGTTTAAACTTTTGATTGAAGTATTTGAGGATTTATTCGGTTTCATTCACGAGAAGAAGGAGGAGGTGATGAACGAATAATAAATAAAAATTAAAAATAATAAACTTGGATTCTAACTTCTAATGCAGTATTATGACAGCTCCGCGCCAATAATGTTGCGTTAGATTCTGGAGCTATGCAATCTTTTAAAATCTCGACTCTAATTAATTCTAATTAATGGCAAAAATTATGTTTTCCAAATGCGAACAAATTAAAACCGAATACGAGGACATTGAAACCCTGAAACAGGAGTTTGATTTGGCATATCAAAAAGCGATGGAAACCGGAGATTTAGTCGAGGCAAAAAGATTAAAAGCAGAACTGGAAAAGAAAAGCGACGCGCTGGAAGAAAAACTGCTCGCCTTTGAATGGGAAAGGTATGACAGACGGGCTTTGCAAAAGGTTGAATATAAGGAAAAATACCAAGTAAAAGAAACCACAATCAAAGTATGGGAAAAGGGAAAAGATGGAACATACCAAGTAAAAGAAACCTTGGAAGGACATACTGATTCGGTGAATATCCTTCAGGTTTTACCTGATGGCCGAATTGTCTCAGGAAGCGATGATAAGACAATCAAAGTATGGGAAAAGGGAAAAGATGGAACATACCAAGTAAAAGAAACCTTGGAAGGACATACTGATTCGGTGAATATCCTTCAGGTTTTACCTGATGGCCGAATTGTCTCAGGAAGCTATGATAAGACAATCAAAATCTGGGAAAAAGGAGAAGATGGAAAATATCAAGTAAAAGAAACCTTGGAAGGACATACTGACTCGGTGTGGACTCTTCAGGTTTTACCTAATGGCCGAATTGTCTCGGGAAGCTATGATAAGACAATCAAAATCTGGGAAAAAGGAGAAGATGGAAAATATCAAGTAAAAGAAACCTTGGAAGGACATAATTACGCGGTGTTTACTCTTCAGGTTTTACCTGATGGCCGAATTGTCTCGGGAAGCGGTGATAAGACAATCAAAGTATGGGGAAAAGGAGAAGATGGAACATACCAGGTAAAAGAAACCTTGGAAGGACATACTTACTCGGTGTGGACTCTTCAGGTTTTACCTGATGGCCGAATTGTCTCAGGAAGCTATGATCATACAATCAAAGTATGGGACGGCGAATAAGGATTTATGATATTAAGATTTTAAATTATCATTCCAAACTTGTTAACACTTTTGGCGCTCCGCGCCAATTCTGTTGCGTTAGATTCTTGAACCAAACCTTTTTTAATTTCTTATTTTCTTAATTTTTTAATTTATTGATATTTGTGCCCGAACTGCCTGAAGTTGAAACAATCAAACGCGGATTAATCGGCAAAATTACAAATAAAAAAATAGAAAAAATTTGGATCGAGCCGAGTTTTCGAAAAAAAATCTCCCCGTCAGCCGGGAGCTTTGTTGATTTTATGGTTGGCAAGAGTTTTTTAGGAATTGCCCGACGGGCGAAAATCTTAATTTTTTCAGTTGAACGCGATAAATTTCTGTTGGTTCATTTAAAACTGACCGGCCAGCTCGTTTTTCAATCAAAACATGAAACGGCCGTCGAAAGTTCGCCGAATAAGTTTGCGCGAGTAATTTTTTATTTCAGCGACGACTCGCGATTATTTTTTAACGACATGCGGAAGTTCGGTTTTTTGAAATTAACGGATGAGAAAAAAAAGGATTTGGAATTAAAAAAATACGGCCTTGAGCCGTTCGATACGAAGTTCACTTTTAATTATTTTGACGACATTCTCGGTCGTCGGAAAAATAAAAAAATCAAAACAATTTTAATGGATCAGGCGTTCATCGCGGGAGTGGGGAACATTTATTCCGACGAGATTTGCTTCAGCGCCGGCGTCCGGCCGGTCCGTTTAGTGAAAAGTTTGACGAAAAATGAAAAGAAAAAAATTTATCAACAAATTCGCAGGATTTTGTCTCTGGCAATTAAATACCATGGTTCGTCCGTTGATAACTATGTCGCGAGCGACGGTGGACGCGGCCAATTCCAGAAATTATTAAAGGTTTACGGCCGCGGAGGCGAGAAATGCCGGAAATGCGGCAAGGCGAATATCGTTCGTATTAAAACTGACGGCCGGAGTTCGTGCTATTGTCCACGGTGCCAGAAATGAGTAATGTCACCCTTCGAGAGCCTCAGGGTGACATTTCAAGCGATGTTCTGCGGCTTGCTTTGATTTTATTGCTATTCTATACAAAAATGAGCACATAAAGCGCGACAACGACAAGGCCAATCAGCGCGCCGAAAAAGAGTTCAAGCGGCGTGTGGCCAAGCCGTTCGGTTTGATGGGAAAAGGCGGAGGCGGCATCTGATTTTAAATTTTGGACGAGCTGATTCAGCGCTTGCGAATGATTACCGAGCACACGCCGGAATCCGCCGGAATCGCGGATAATTAAAATCATCAAAACGACCGCGACCGCGAACATTGCTGAATCCCATCCTTCGAAATAGCCGATAATCGCGGCCAGCGAGGTGACCAGCGCGCTGTGAGAAGACGGCATGCCGCCGTAGCTGTTTAAATCGCGCCAAGTGAATTGACCTTTGGCGGCATGTAAAGCCACTTTGATAAGCTGGGCGACGAACGCGGCGACGAGAGGCACAAGAAAGAAATGGTAAGGCATAAATTTAATTTTTAATTATTAAGGCCGTAAAGCTGTAAAGCTCTAAAATCTAATAAACTACTCACTACCACCTACTCACTACAACCTGTTTTAACTTATGTTATATTTTTATTCAATCATTTTCGGCGCGATTCAAGGTTTGACTGAATTCTTGCCTGTTTCCAGTTCAGGCCATTTAGTCGTCCTGCATGATATTTTGAAATTTCAAATTATTGACAGCGTGGCTTTTGACGTCTCCTTGCATCTCGGAACGCTGACGGCGCTGATTTTTTATTTTCGCGTTGAAATTTTACGCTACCTGGCAGCCATCATTGAAACGTTTATCCCGAAGAGGGAAGTGAATCAAGCTGACCGACGGGACGTGCTGCTTTTAATTTACGCCTCCATTCCAGCGGGAATCGCCGGATTTATTTTTGACAAATTTATTTCAACGAACGCGCGCCGCGTTTCAGTCGTCATCATTAGTTTACTCGTTGTCGCGGCATTGTTTTTTGTCGTTGAAAAATTCACGAAACACGCGCGCGATTTCACCGGCATGAATCTCGGCAAGGCGCTGTTTATCGGTTTCAGTCAAATGCTCGCGCTCATTCCCGGGGTTTCTCGTTCTGGCATTACCATTATAGCAGGAATGAGTTTGAAATTGAAGCGCGCGGAGGCGGCCCGTTTTTCTTTTCTTCTTTCGATGCCAATTATTTTCGGCGCCGGCATATTTAAATTTTTGGATATAAATTGGCAGGCGCTGGCGTTTCCGGAACTAAGTTTGTTCGTCATCGGATTTTTCTTCTCTGGTATTGTCGGTTATTTAGCCGTGAAATATTGCTTAAAATTTTTCGAGCGCCACACGCTGATTCCATTCGCGTATTACAGAATTGGATTAGCCGCTGTATTGATTATTTGGTTGATTAGCGGTAAGTTGTAATTTAGAAAAACGAAAAATCTAAAGCCGTAAAGCCATAGAGCTGTAAAGCTATAAAAACCTTAAAGCCTTACGGCCGTATGGCTCTAAGGCTATATAGCTCTAAAATTTATTATGTTATTCATAATCGCGACGCCGATTGGCAATTTGAAGGATATAACTTTACGCGCGCTGGAAATATTAAAAAGCGTTGATGTTATTTTTTGCGAGGACACGAGAGAAACAAGAAAATTGTTAAATCATTATCAAATTGAAAAGCGGTTGTTCGGTTTGCACCAGCATTCTTCGGAAGAAAAAATTAAATCATTGTTAAAACAGTTTAATGACATCGCTTACGTGACGGACGCGGGCACGCCTGGCGTCTCTGACCCGGGAAATAAAATCGTGCGGGCGGCGGTTGAACTTAATATTTTAGTTTCGCCGATTCCAGGTCCGTGCGCGCTTAGCGCCGCGCTTTCTGTCGCCGGCTTCGCGACAGATAAATTTTGTTTTCTGGGATTTCTGCCGCATAAAAGCAAAAATAAAATTTACGAACAAATTCGCGATTCGAAAATAACGATTTGTTTTTATGAATCACCGCATAGGATTGAACGGACGTTAAATGATTTGAAAGAACGGCTTAACGCGGAAAGACAGATTGTCGTCTGCCGCGAACTGACGAAAAAATTTGAAACAATCTACCGCGGCGACATCAGCGCGGTAGGGGAGGCGATGAAAAAAAAGATCAAGGGTGAGTTCGTGGTCATCGTAGCAAAAAAGTAGAAAGTAGAAAATAGAATGTAGAAGTATGATAGAGGGTGCCTTAATAAATTCTAAATTCGAATGTCTAAATCCTAAATAAGCCCCAATTTCTCAATGTTTAAATTTCAAACAATTCATAGAGTAGCTTGAAAAATTATAATTTGTCATTTGGAATTTATTTAGGATTTCGATATTAGGATTTCGGATTTAACTTTATTATCGCGCTTATCTTATTCGTCTCCATTTGTATATCTGTAAAAATTTGTACATCTTGTATTTTATGAAAATAGTCATCTTAGCCGGCGGCGGCGGAACGCGGCTCTGGCCGCTTAGCCGAGAAAAAAAACCAAAACAATTCTGCCGATTGCTCGGCGAAAAAACATTATTGGAGCAGACGTTCCTGCGTTTCGCCAATGATTTTCCGATTGAAGATATTTATATCTGCGTTAACGCTGAATTCGTCGAAATGACCAGAACGCTTTTGCCGCGTATTCCATCCAATAATTATATTTTTGAACCAGAACGGCGCGATACCGCGCCAGCCATGGGGCTGTCCGCCGCTTTTTTGTTTAACAGGTTTCCGGACGAACCAATGGCTTTTGTTCCGTCCGACCATTTTATTAAAGATGAAAAACAATTCATCGAATTGATTAAAAAAGCAGACGCGCTGATTCGCGAAACAGGAAAGATGATTGACATCGCGGTCGAGCCAACGTTTCCGTCCACCGTGCTCGGCTACACGAAAATCGGCGAAAAGATTGGCGACGGCAGCATTAAAATTTTTGAATTTAAGGGACACACGGAAAAACCTGACTTCGAAACAGCGAAAAAATACATTGAGTCCGGCGAATATTTGTGGCACGCGAGCTATTACATGTGGACGCCGCGGAAATTTTTGGACGCCTTTCAAAAATACAGCCCGTCTGATTTTGAAAAGCTGTCCGCGATTGTCAAGGCGTACGGCGTTAATGACAGCGAAAAAATAAAAGAGACGTTTCGCGAACTGGATAAAAACTCGTTTGATTACGCGATTACGGAAAAAATTGACCCGCGAGAGGTGCTTATCCTGCGCGCTGATTTCGGCTGGAGCGACGTGGGCGCGTTTGACGTGCTGTACGAAGCGGAAAAAGCGAAAGTTGACGAACGCAGTAATTTAATTCAGGCGGATTGCGCGTTGCGCGACGTCAGAGGCTCGTTAATTATGGGAGAAAAAAATAAACTAATCGCGGCGGTTGGCGTTGAAGATTTAGTTATCGTTGACACGAAAGACGCGCTTCTCGTCTGTCCCAAAAGTAAAGCGCAGGAAGTGAAAAAAATTGTTGAGCAATTAAAAAATCAAAGAAAAATGGAATTTTTATAGATTTTTAGTGAATTTAACGTTTTATCTTTTTTCTGGTGTTTTTGTCTCTCGCGGATTTATCACTTTATCAAATGTGCCCTCACTTTGCGAACAAATAAAAACTGAATACGAACAAGTTCAAGCTTTAAAGGAGCAGTTAGTTTTGGAATACGAAAAAAAGAAGGACTCTGACGACCTGAATGATTGGTCTGTTGTCAAAAAACTCCATGCCGAGTGGCAAGCCGCATATAAAGTTCTCACGAAAAAATTAGAAAAAATTTGGCTTGGTAAAATCAATTTAGAAGTGCAACTTTGAGTGGTATACTCAAGGTTGTATGAATAAGAAAAACTACAAACAGCTTGATCGGAAAGAGCGCGATCGAATCTTCCTGCTCAAGTCAAAAGGCCTGATCAATAGCGCGATT
>JACRNX010000028.1 GCA_016214755.1 Candidatus Falkowiibacteriota bacterium | reverse complement strand
TGGCCGGCATTGGCGCCGCCTTGAAATCTGGCGACAATATCCGCTTTTTGCGCGAGCAAATCAACAATCTTCCCTTTTCCCTCGTCGCCCCATTGAACGCCGATTATTGCTGTTGCAGGCATTTCTGCCTCCTTTCTATAAATGTCAAAGGACAGGAGCCAAAATGAGTTTAATGGCTTTTTATTTTTATGTCAAGAAACGGTATTTAGTAAAAAAATCGCGCCCGTGAGGCAAGATGTTGCCAATGAACGGACGCGGTAGTTTTTGTGTTAATAATAATTTTGACGCGGCCGACGCGTTTCATCGTCGCCAAAAGGATCGTGGATGTAAAAAACTGTTTGCAAGACAATCGAGAGAAGAACGGCGATCATGAAAAGAATCCAGAATGCCGCGTTTGAAGGTTCGATCGTTGAAGTGAGGTATTCGAAATCAGCCATATGGCGCCGAACAAATTTTTTATCCACTGATGTTGAAATGGCTTGCAAAATTTCTTTGCCGTTGAAATCGCCGAGTTCTTTCATATAACCGGCCAGCGCTTGTTTGAGCGCTTCGTCCTTAGCCCAAGACATCACGCCGGCCCAGGCGATTTTGGGAAACGCCGGCGCGGCGATAACCACGACAAAATCATTTTTTTTGCCGCCGACCCAGGCCTCGGTCAAAGCGTCAAGGTAAGACGCGTTTGTTTCGTTCACGACAATGACAATGATATTAACTTGTTTGCTTTTGCCGAGCAGGGCGTTGATTTCATCGAGTTGTTCGTTCAGTCCTGCTATATCTGGAACCGAGACGCCGATCGAGATAAACCGTTTGACTCGATAATAATCATAGACACGCGGGTAATCCGGTATTTTGCCTTTGAATTTTGCCAGCGCTCCTTTTTGCTTCAGCACCGCGTCCGGATTGCCGAGAATATAGTTGGTGTAGCTGTGTTCGACTGCGGTCGGCTCGCCGATTTTGATTTGCGACCAACGCGCGGGCGGCGATGAATGGGGCGAGTTACAGCCATCACGAAAGACGACTTCACCGTTCGTTGTTGTCGCTGTCCACTCGACGTCGTTTGAATGGACATAGCACGTACTGCAAACCTCAATGCAAGATTGGCTAGCGCCTGAACCAGAACAGGACTGGTGACAGAAACAGTTGTATGAATGACAGCAACCAGTGGTGTTTGTTGTTTTACCAGCGATTCGGCCGTTCCAGATTTCCGTGTCTGTGATTCGGCTCTTGTAGGCGATGAAATAGCCGACGCCGATAATCACTATCATGGTAATTGAATGCAAGCCGAGCTCTTTCCAAGTGATTTTTTTACTGCCGCTGATTTTAGTCGCGAAAAATCCGATAAGCCCAATCACCAAAGGAATGCCAAGCAGGATAAATAATTTCATTTTCCCCTCCTTTTTGGGATTGTTAAATAATAAGGTAGGGAACGTCCCGACGTACGTCGGGACGTTCCCTACGTCATATCAAATTGTTATTTTTTGTCAACCCTTCGTATTGTAACTTGTAAATGGAAAATGAATTAAATCTTTCGACTCGCTTAGGGTAGCAAGGGAGCGCCCTGCTATTGACAGCCCTTTTGCGTTTTGATAAGATGCAACGATTCAGAAAGGAGGAACAATGACTAAGGGCGACGCGCGGAATACGCTTTTGCGGGCATTGACCAGCGATGAATCATTGACGCTTCTGGCGTATTTCGAGATTGTCTGCGCGGAAGTTAAGGCACTTTCAGTTCATTTAAAAACAATTAAAGAAATCAGGGCGCGAGAGCGAATACAGAAAAGCGCCTGGCACGTTGTTTCCGCCACTTTCTTTTTTCAGACATTGCACTATATTTTCATGGGCGAATTCCCGCTTGAGATTGAAACAGAAAAATTTTTATCCAAAATGGCGATCATTCAGGATTTCTTACGGCTACGGCCTATAACGGCGCAGAATATGGATGAAGTCAGATTGCTCTTCGCGCCAATCGGTGAACTCTTGACAAACAAAAAAATTGGCGTGGCGATTTTGACGCGCCACGCGTGGGAGAGGTTTTGCGAGCGCCGGCCGAGAAACAATGGCCAGCGCAAGGTTTCCCATGAAGACCTTCTCCGCGCCTCGTTTTACCGCGCGAAAATTCAAGATCTGTCTGGGCCGGCCAAGGTGAGGCGAATAATTGACAGCGGGTTCAAGCCGGCGGTGTATTTATACGACAGCGCTTTGGACTTGCGATATGTTGTCGCTGAGAATATTTTGGATGGTTTTATTCATCCGCACATTGTAACTGTAGAGAGGCCAACGCTTCCTAATTAAATTCCGTCAGCAACATCGCTGGCGGATTTTTTGATTGGGCGATTTATTGGGAAAAATAAAAGCGGCGCGAAGCGCCGCCGTAAAGGTCAGTCAAAAATCTGAAAGTCAAATTGTGGAGCGGGCAACGGGAATCGAACCCGTCTTTCATGCTTGGGAAGCACGTGTACTACCGATGTACTATGCCCGCGAAAATAGAAGTTAGATGTTGGAGATTGGAAGTTGGATCAAAGAGAGGCGAATTCATTTTAACAATTTTTTGACGAGAAAGCAATTTTTAACAAGCAATTCGTGGCTATTTACCTTTTCAAATATAAAAGATAAAATATAAATAGAGATGGTTACAAAACTATTTCGTTGCGAAATTTTAGATTTTTCCGGCGAGACGAGGAAAACCAGCGAAAGGACTTGAAACGTAATAGAATTACGGTGAAGGTCATTTCGCGCCAGTTTGACGAAGTCGTAGCCGAAAAATTAAAATTGTAGCAGAAAGAGTTTTGTAACCATCTCATAATAATTTGAAAGATAACTATGTTAAAAACAAAATTAGTTGACGGATTCAAAATTCGCAACACGATTGACGTGGACTTTTCCGTCATTGGCGGCCACGAAGTTTATCCATACATTGACAAAGGCGAAATTTGGTTCGACCGAGCGTTCATTAAAGAAAGAGAGCATTTCGTCAAATTGTTCGAGGAGCGGACGCGGCTGACGAAATTATACGGTTATGAGCGGGCAAAAGAAATGCTGCGGACAAAAGTCAGTCCGATTGGAAATAAAAAATTAAAAAAACAAGAAATTAAAAAATTAAAGGGAGCAAAAGACGTGGAGGTTTATTTAGTTAACGGCGCGTTAGTGAGAAAAGCGTTTGACCCCAGTTTCTGTTTCGGTGGTCATTATCTTGTTTACAAATATGTTCCGAAAGGAGAAGTTTGGATTGACAATGCTTTTTCGTCGCAAGAAAGAAAATACGTTATTATTCATGAATTGCATGAATTGAATTTAATGAAAAAAGGAATGAGCTATAATAACGCGCACGATTATGCCTGCGCGGCGGAAAAAGAAGCGAGAAGGAACGATGGCGTCGGACGTTACTTAAAAGATTGAATTGCGACTAAGTCGTAGGCTACTTATAGTGAGTAGTTTGTAGTGAGTAGTCAATTTGGGCAGAGCAATTAATTGCTAAAAAGCTAATACCCTACAATCTACACCCTACCACCTACAACCTGTAAACTAATCAATAATTATGATTCTGCCGAAAAAATTGACGGACACAAGCCAGATAAATTTTATTTATACTTCTTCGCCGACGTCAGCGTCGCAAATGAAGGCATTTTTAAAATTCGTCGAAAAAAAGAAAAAGGAATTTCCTAATTTTAAAATTTTTGAAGTTGAGCGAAATGATTTGGACCCGCGTTATTTGGTGGCGTCGGAAAACGAGCGGCTGAAACGATTGCGCCAGGCGATCAAGTCAGCTGATTGGCTCTCGCCGATTTATGGCGGCACAGGCTGCGGCGATATTGTTCGCTATTTGACGAAAGAGGATTTGTCGTGGCTGCGCCGCCAGCGGCCGATAATTAATGGCGCCAGCGATACCACCTTTTTGCTTAATTATTTGTATTTTAAATTAAAACTTTTGACTTTTCACTTCAGCAATGCCTACGGCTTTTTGTTTCATAATGCTTTCGATTTTTTCACAGAAATAATTAGCGGCAAAATCGAAAGTTTTGCTTATGAAAGAAAAGCGTACCGCTGGCTGAATCCGAACGCCGGCCCGAAGAAGAAAATCGAGGGCATCGCCATCGGCGGAAATTTAAGCACGTTCCGCGATTTGCTCGACGTGTGCGACATTCGGCAAAGAACTTGGGGCGATTATATTTTATTTATTGAAGACATTGAGGTTGATATCGAGGATTTGCACCGCATTATTATTTCTCTCGACCAAAAAGGAATTTTCATGAACGTGAAAGCAGTGGTGATCGGCGTGATGAATGAAGGCGCGTTCACGCATCAGTGGTCGCGGCTAAACGTGATTTTCGGCAAGCAGGTGAAGCTCGACCATATTTTTGAATATCTGGTGAGCGGGGTGATTGAGGAGAGAGACGAGAAGAATGACCCGCTTTATATTTTGCAAGTGAATAATTTTGGCCATGGAATTTTCAAGGACCAGATGATTATCCCGATCGGCGCGAAAACCATTATTCATCCGGATGGGAAAATTGAGTTTGTCGGGCCATTTGTCGAGTAATTTCAATAGAACGCGAAAGTCCCTTTCGCTATTGCTTTTTCCAGAGCGCTATGTTAAATTGAATTGACGCCTGAAACAGGCGCGTTCATTGAAAGGAGGCAAGGCCATGAGCATGAGTATGTCATTAGGACAAAGTTTGCGGCAAGAACAGAAATTGGAAATGCAGTTGACGCAAGAACAACGTTTGATGCTGACGCAGCATACTTTCTCACTGCGGCTCGCGCTCATCGGCGCTTTGCGCGATGAGCAGTATGAGCCGAAAGCGCGGTGCCCGAGTTGCAATCACGCGCTGACGCCGATTGAAATCATCAATGGTTTTAATCAGGACCCGAGAGATTTCACCACCAGTTGCCCGAAATGCCAGCACCGGTTCGCGCCGAGCATCATCAGTTTCGGCAATGGAAGTTCTATCGAACTGCCGTTCTTCTGCTCAGCGCAGGCGCTGGATCAGTTGCGCGGCAAGCATTTGATGACGCCGGCTGAATTGAGCAGGCATCATCCGGCAGTCTATCGTTCGGCGATTGTTCACCACGGCACAATCACCAAAGCATTCAACGCGCTTAGCGTCGAATATCCGTTCGCCGAAATCAGCGATTGGAGAAATAAGGCGCGTCCGTTTCTTGGCCGGTTGTCGGACAGGGTGATCGCTGAATGCGTGGAAGTGTCGGTGAAGACCATTACCAAGATGAGAGACGAATTGGGGATTCAAAGATACCAATGGTGCAAGGCGCTGGCAAAGTTAAAGGCGCCGAAGAGGCGCGAGGGATAAAAAAATATCCGCTGTTTTCAACAAACAGCGGACTTTTTATAAAAAATTTAAGGACGGTTTGCTTCGCAGATCCGCCAGAGGCGGACAAAAAGTTTCGGCCTGCCGTGCCGCAAGGCAGGGGTGGCAAAGGGAAAGTATTTGTCATGATGAGGATCTCGAACCATGACAGGCGAAGATTTTTTATCGCCCTTCGAGAGCACTTCGACAAGCTCAGTGCATGCCTCAGGGTGACAAAGGGGCAGGCGGAATTTACACTGAGTCCTTCAATCCCGCATCCTGCGGGGCTCAGGATAAACTCCAACGAAGTGCCCCAGACCCCGTGATATGCACGTTAAAAGAAAAAATACGGATTAGAGACAAAAAAGCATTCTTGCATTTAATTTTTTCAAAAGAAAAGCAGAAGGAAATTGTTCCTTCTGCTGATGTTTTATGATGTCTTGTCCGCTGACTTGAAAGTCCTTCCATGCGCCGTCAGTTTGAAGGCGTTTTGTAGACGCCCTGAACCTGCCTCTTTCTTCTCCTCGGGAGAAAGCGCGCGCTTTTCCATGACGCCCGCGGACATTGCATCATTCAGCCGGAAAGAGATATCTCTCCGGGTGAACTTCTCCCCTTTTGGATCCACGCTCCGCAAAACCCTTTCGATGTCATCCAGCGTTCCTTCGCCGCCAGCGCCGAAATGTGGGTCGCTGGCGAGAATCTTGACTACTGTCTGCCAACTGGCATCGAACATTCGTCTATACTGGCGTTTTGTCGTTGGTTTCGCTGGTGCGGCCGGTTCAGCCGCGGTTGGCGCAGTTTCTGGTTTTTCAGTTTCCCGCGAAAGCGATTCGATCACTTGTTCATAGGCCAGAACGAGTGGCGATTCGCGTATAGCTGTTTGAGCGCAAACAACTGCCTCACGAAGGGCGTTGTAGCGAGCGGCATCAACTTCTTGACCAGAAGCTATTGCCTCGCCGATTTTCTTTTTTTCCGTGCCAAGCGCATCAACCAGCTGGCGCATTTTTTCGTTTTCAATATCAACCAATTCTTGTCTTTTTGCTTTCAGAAATTCGGCAACAGAACTTTCGGTAACAGCCATTTTTTCCTCCTCTTCTTGCTGTTCCTTGCTGATGATCGCGATTTCCTCGCGCGGTCTTTCGATTTGGATTACGCCCGGCGGCTCGGCGTCTTTGCGTCGACCGACGAGACGGACACAGCCAGCGGATAGCAGTTTTTCCACGCAGGTCTCAATCGCGCCGCGCGCGTCAGCTTCAGCGCCATCGAAGAACGTTTGGGCCAAACGGCCGATTTCTTGTCTTAGTTCGCCATTTTGCATGGCAAACCGGTTGACAGTTTTGGGCCCGATTGTCGTTAGTACAGCGTTGTTGAAAATGATGTCAAAGATCTCCCTTTCTGGCGCGGACAGGACGACGGTCGCGGATGGTGTTGTCATTTTTGCCTCCTTTGGCCATCATTTTATCTTAGCGCAACTAATAAAATTTGTCAATCTTTCGCGGATATAGTTAGAATTAAAAGTAATTTAAGCCAAAAATTAGAAACTGTTTAAAATAAAACCGCCTGCAATGGACAGACAAGAAATTTTTACTCAGGCGAGATCGAGCGCAAGCGCCTGATTTTACCTAAAAGTAAAAATCCCATGCTTGTCGTGTCTGCCCATTGCAAGCGGTGTTGTTTTAACATTTAATCTTATCACACTTAAAAAAACTTGTCAACAACCTACAACATTTTTGCATTTTTCTTCAAAATTAGCAAAAATTTGAGGACATAAAAGTAGTCCCTCCAAGAACTACTTTTAATGTAACATTATATTAAAGCAATGACTATACTCGTTTTATCAAGACAATGTCCACAAGATATACACATGATTAAAGTAAAAATTCAAAAGGCAAAAGTTCAAAGCTTGTCCTGAGCGAGCGTAGCGAGTCGAAGGGTTAAAAGTTAAAAAGTTTTTGTTTTAATTTCATAACACCGGCCGCGAGCATATTAGATAATTCCATCGCTTCTTGCAATAAATCATCAATTACTTTTTTATCAGCTAAACCAGTATCTCGCAGAAGGCCAAGCCAATATTTAGTTTCATTGGCTGATTTCAAGGAAATTTCGTAGAACCTCTTAAATTCCAAACGAGAACTTGATGACCTGGCTTCGGTGAGATTCGCCCCAATCGAGGTTGCCGCCCTAATGAGTTGGTCAATAATAATCCATGAGCTCCGTTTACTGGGTAAAGTGTCAGCCAAGGTAATAATTGTGAGGCTAAACTTATAGCATCTTAATTTCAAATCGATTTTAAATTTTGAATTTTGCATTGCAATTTTGACCTTTGAATTTTGCCTTTTGACTTAATTTTAAATGATTTTATCAATCAACCCATACTTCATCGCTTCTTCGGCGGTCATGTAGTAATCGCGGTCAGAATCCTTTTCCACCTTTTCGATTGGATGGCCGGTGTGTTTGGCCAGAATTTTATTCAGTTGGTCTTTCACGCGCAAAATTTCTTCCGCTTGAATTTTAATGTCGCTCGCCTGTCCTTGGGCACCGCCCATTACTTGGTGAATCATTATTTTCGAATTCGGCAAGGAGAATCTTTTCCCTTTGGCGCCGGCGGTTAAAAGCAAAGAACCCATGCTGGCGGCCAATCCCACGCAGATGGTGACGATGTCTGGTTTGACGTATTGCATGGTGTCATAAATCGCCAAACCAGCGGTAACCGCTCCGCCCGGCGAGTTGATATAAAGTTTGATGTCTTTTTTCGGGTCTTCGCTTTCCAGATACAAAAGCTGGGCGATGATGGAATTAGCGACGCCATCGTCAATCGGCGTGCCCAAAAAAACAATTCGTTCTTTCAGCAAGCGCGAGTAAATGTCATACGCCCGCTCGCCAAAATTTGATTTTTCGATAACCGTGGGGATGAGGTACATAGGTTTAAATTAAAAATAATAAATAATAAATAAAAAATTATGGAAATAAGAAATTATAAAATTAAGAAATTAAGGAGCTGTTTCGAAAAATCTGTATATAAATGTCATGCTGAGGCTCTCGAAGCATGACAGACGAAAAGTTTTTGACGTCTCTTTTTGTCACCCTTCGAGAGCACTTCGACAAGCTCAGTACATGCCTCAGGGTGACATATATTTTTCCGTTTTTTCGTATATTTTAAAAATCCGTACATCTGTATTGTAGCAATTTTGAAATTAGCAGTCAATTTGATTTGTCGAGAATAAAATTAATCAAAAAAAATGAACCGAGAAGACGATGGTCTGAATGACCATGAACTTCCCGGTTCTGAGTTGTTTACGCGACGCGGCGCAGAATGAGATCCCAATCGTACCATCTTCCGTCGAGCGATTTCCGGCACATGTACCACGCGTCGTCGAGGAAGTAGAAGTACATGACTTCGCGCGGATCGCCGGTGGGGTGCCAGTTAGTAGCGAGGCCGCATCGCCGAAGCTCCTGCGGAAGCAAGTAGCGGCGCTCTGCGATGAAGAGAGTATCTTCTTCGCCGATAGCTCCGCCGTTCTCGCCGCTAGCGTATTGGAATGCCTCGTCGCCTGTGCCTGACCACGACATGTTCACGGCGAATCCGTCGATCTTGCGACGCCCAACCGCTTCGAACTTGCGGCCCTCGATTTCGAACGGAATTCTGATTTCCTTATGACCCATAGCGTCCTCCTTATCTGTGGGGTGTCCATAGTTGAATTTAGAGAACAACAATAACAATACATTATAGCACGCTTTTAGAATGAGAACTTTCCCTGTGGTCTTGCCACAGGAATGAGAACTTTCCCTGTGGTCTTGCCACAGGGTACAATGAAAGGGAAAGATTGAAAACCGCCAGGTTTTCAAGGTATACTATAGTGGTATGACACTGAAGCGAGAAAACCACTGTGCGCATCAGTCGCATTACCACATAGTATTTCCTGTGAAATACCGACGGGCTTTAATGAGCGAGCCGATTGTTAAGTTTATCAAGGAAATCGCCGTTGCCATTACAGAGAGATACAATTTGGAAGTTGAGGAAATAGGGTGCGACATAGATCATATTCATCTTTTGTGCAGTTTTCATCCAAAATACAGCGGGGGACAAATAGTAAGATTATTTAAGAGCATAACAGCAAGGGAATTATTTAGGCGATTTCCGGATTTGAAAAAAGAATTGTGGGGAGGAGAATTCTGGAGCGACGGTTATTACCTTGCAACAATCGGCGAGCGGGGGAACTTACAAACCATTGAAAAATATATCCGAAACCAAGGCCAGGAACCGAAAGAAGTACAATTGAGGCTTATATAGCTTCAGTGTCATACTACTTCTTCCAATACCCTGTGCTCTTGGCACAGGGTTCTTTATT
>JACRNX010000019.1 GCA_016214755.1 Candidatus Falkowiibacteriota bacterium | reverse complement strand
GCTGTAACGCTTCAACTCTCGTTGGCTCATAGAAATACGTCCTGTCATACATTGGTTGGTTATTTCTTAACCAACCATGTTAGCACACGGGTATGACATTTCTATTTCCCTGCACTATGACATTATCACTTCCTTTCGACACAATGTAGGGACAGGTCGCGACCTGTCCCTACGTTAACAAAAAACCCCGCTTGAATGACAAGCAGGGTTCTATCTCCATTGCTCTTCCGCGCGCCTCAACATTTTAATGCTTACTTGATATCGTTTTAATAATTCTTCATCGTGTTGCAGTTTGGCGATCGCCTGATCTTCCAGCCGCACAATCACCTCAACCGGCGTATCAAGAATTTCCGCCACTTCTTCCACGGAAAGCGTTTTCATGTCTTCCTTATGAAATCCAAAACGATAACGTAGAATCAACTGCTCCAGCGGCGCCAACAGTTCGTTCAACGGCCCTTCTATCCACGACGCGATCATATTTCTGGCGATTCCGCGTTGGAAAACGACTATCAACTCTTCCGGATTCGGCGCTTCTGAACGAATTTTCGTTTCTCTTGTCTCGCCGCCCTGTCTCTTATCTCCATCATTAAACGCTGATTCTTGAATTAAAGTGAAATGCCGCCACGACAGCCGCGTCAAATCCTGGAAATTTTTAAACTGTTCGTCTGACCAGCCAAACATCTCGCGCATTTGCGCCAGAGAAAGGTCTTCGTTATATGTCAGCCGATGAACAACTGTCTCTTTCACGAAAGCCCTCAATTCCACGATTGGCACAGCGCTTGACGGGCCGATAAGCGCGGGATGGCTGAAGGTCGCCCGAATAGCGGTGTACGCGGTTTCCCGCGCGAACGCGTTGAAATCTTTTATCGAACCGCCCGGCCACTCTTTCAGCATTGCCCACCAAGCCAGCCCTGCTTCCTGCGTCAAATCCATTTGTTCAAAACCGTAGCATTCTCCGACTTTTCGCAGTGTTCGCGCCACCCCGCTCACAATCACCATTCCGCGGTTAAACACGGTTTCCAGCATTGGCCGATTCAATGCTGTCGCCGGAATAAGCAATCTATTATCGTCGCATTTTTCTGAGCGCGCGAGCGCTTGCTTCCAAAGCACCAAGGCGTTCAATTCTTCTCTTTCAATTCTTTCCTCTTTCTTTTTCTTGTTTCGTTCTTTCTTTTTCACGGACAGGTCGAGACCTGTCCTTACCATTCTTTTCTGTTTGTCTTTTTTCTTTCCCTGCCCTGAAACGCCAAAACAATTTCTGACCAAAGCTTCAATATCTGCTTTTGAAAGTTGCGGATAGGCGTTGAATAAACGTCCGTACCACGGAATCAATGATTCCAAAATTCTTCTTTCCTGCGCAGGCAATCCAACGCTGATTTCAATTTTCTCTTTTACGGTTTTCAATATGAATTTAATTCCCCTTTGCCGAAATTTAATTGCTCTATACGAAGGCAACTGCTTATCAGTTGCTCGGAAACTAATCAACGCTTCAGCCAACTCATAAATTGTCCATTTCCTTTGCTCATCTAATTGAAACGCTTTTGTCGCGATGAATTCCTGCGATGGAGTTAACGCGAGTTGTCTCAATTGGCTTTCCAAATCAGTTTCATATTTGCGCGACGATTCATATCGCGCCTGGCGCGCGCCCGGCATCAATGATTTCCGGTGTTCAACCACATTCTCAATCGCGCAATAGCCGAATTGCTCATTGAAATCGCGCCACCACGGATCAATCCTGATTAAAATCGCCCATTCTGGCGCAGGCAAAGATAATGCCGTGGAAATTTTGTTCTCCGCAGGTTTCCATTCAAGGCAAACATTACCGTAATGACGAGTTATCGCTTTCCCATCCTTCACTGTTTCTGCGCCAAAAATCGCGGCTACGATTTCCTCGCGCGATTGGCGAAAAATTTTGTCCATTTGTAAAAGAACAGTAGCGATTTTTTTCTGTCTTTCCGTCAATATCAATCTTTTGAATCTGCCTTCTAGACCGTCTTTTTCGTCAAACATTTTTCCTCCTTCTTACCTTTTGTTATCCTACCATTTTTTATAAAAAAGAAAGGGGAGCGTGGCTCCCTTTTTTTGATATGTCATTGCGAACCCTCCGCTCTGCGGAGGTGAAGCAATCTCAAATTTTATTCTTTTTAGACAGCTTCTCCGACAGTCAGCAGTTCAATGTTCAACGGGTCATCGCCGACAGGAATTGCTTTGATAATTTCCAGCAAATTCGGCTGTTCTGGAAACCGCTCGCGCAGTTTCGCGCAGAAATCAATCGCTTCTGGCGTGTCCTTTTCCTTCCCGTCCCAAGCGCTGGCGATTACCGTCAGAGCGCCGTTCATAAAGCCCGGCAAACTTTTTGCTGTTATCGCGGTCCGGCTAACCAGCTCTTTGGTTGAACGGGTTGGGCCGTTTGGATGCAAAAGCATTGCCCATGGCGCCAAAAGCCATTCTGGCACTGTCCTCATCTGGGTCGCTCCGCTTCGCGCGGCTTTGCCGATTTTTTCTGAATCCGCGGCCGACAGTTTTTTCACCAGCGATTCGTATTGCGTGGCGGCGTAAATATCGGTGCCTGTTTCTTTCGCCAAGTCAAAGAGCAAAACCATGTCCTGGCAGACCTCCAGCGCCGTCATCAGCAATTTTGACCGCGTCCGCTCGGGAATGGTTTTAAAATATTCCACTCTTTCATTGGCAGGAATTTTGTCAAGCCAGCCAAGACTATTCCGTGTTCTTTTCAAAGAATCCCATAACTTGGAGAAAACCTTAATCGTTTGGCCTCGCTGTTCCTCGACTAATTCTTTTTCATCTTCATCCATCTTTTTAGTTTTAACGTCCCGGATTCCGAGAAGAAGGTCTTCGTCCGAAAAATCTTCTTCCTTAACCCCCAACGCAGAACGAATGGCGCGCAAAGCCCGCTCGCCCGAAAGCCGCGCCGCCGACAAGTCGTGCGCCAAGCGGATGATGGTTCCTTTCGGCCCTTTGTATCGGGCCAAGTTTAGCGCCTGCGCTCCTGGCAATTTGTCGTTGGAGACCATATCCTGAATCTCTTTCGGCAGACGGAGGAGCAATAAACGTTGCTGAACCCACTGCACTGATTTTCCGACATGTTCACTAACTTGCGCCTGCGTGTAGCCGAATTCATTAATCAGCCGCTTGATCGCGTTCGCTTCGTCAATCGGGTTCAAATCCTCGCGCCGCAGATTTTCAACCAGAGACAAAACATAGGTGTCGCCTTGTTCGCGGATGATGGCTGGAATTTTCGTTCGGCCGATTAACTTGAAAGCGCGCACGCGGCGCTCGCCGGCCACGATGACATAGGTACCGTCTTTTTCGTGCTCTGGCGATGGCTTCACCACTATCGGCTGAAGCAGTCCTTGTTTTTCAATGGAAAACGCCAATCCTTTTATGCTCTCCTCGTCAAACTGTTGGCGCGGCTGGCGCGGGTCGCTCCTAATCAAATCCAAAGAAATTAATTCTAATCTCGTCGTTTGCGAACCTTCATCATTTTCAATCGCTCCCATTGAGTCCTCCTTTCGTTTGGACTTTCCCATTTTATCTCCTTTATGGCACCTTGATGGCGCTTGTTGGCGTCAATAATATTGTCAAAGAACGAATACACTTTAACTCAACTTAGCATGTCAGTTTTATCTTGTCAATATTCTGTCAATAATAAAAAACTGCTTCCGCAGTTTTTGGTACCAGGGGGCGGGATCGAACCGCCGACCTAGGGGTTATGATTCCCTCGCTCTTACCAACTGAGCTACCCTGGCTTGGTAGCGGGGGCCGGACTTCCTTCGACTCCCCCGCAAAATGCGGGGTCGCTCAGGATAAACTTCTCGTCCGACCAATATCTAATTGTCATCCTGAGGTGCGAGTTCTGACGTAAGTCAGAACGAGCCTCGAAGGATGGTAGCGGGGGCCGGACTCGAACCGGCGACCTTCGGGTTATGAGCCCGACGAGCTGCCAACTGCTCTACCCCGCGTCATTTACACATTTGACAAAACGCGTTCTTATTATACGGCAAAAATATTATTCGCGCAAGCCATTCACTTTGTCGTCAAAATTTGCTATTCTGTATTAAGGATAGTCAATATTATTTATATTCAGTATTTACTTTTTATTCCTGTCTTTAATCCGCGTTCTTAATTATATAAAACGCATATCACGGGGTTTGGGGTGGAGCTTCGCCAACGCATTTCCTACGAACGACAATCGCCCCCACGCGAATGCGGAACCCCAGCGCTTTTTGGTGACTTTTTGGCGTCAAAAAGTCACCCTTCGGAGAACCTGCCCGCGAAGCAAACCGTCTTAAAAATATACAAACCAGTTCTTATGACCATTGTCTTTGATTTTATCATTTTTTTTATCCTAATCTTGTCCGGCTATTGGATAGCGGTTATTGTCCGTTCTTTTTTTTATTACAAGGACGACGCGGAACAGTCGAAGACGAAGATCGCGCGGCTGACGATTTTGTCCGCGCTGGCGATTATTTTTCTCATCGCCTTTTGGGGCGGTTTCATCGAACCGCGGCTGATAACAGTAAAGAAAGTTGACGTTTCCTTGGACGAGACACAGCGGAAAGGTTGCTTATAAAAAATCCGGCTTTGTCCGCAAAGTCGCGAACAAAATTGATGAAGAAGCGCCGGATTTGGTCCTGCTGACCGGCGATTTCATTCTGGGACGAGAATCAAACGCCTTATACCTTTCGCCTCTCAAAGACATCGGACAAAAATATCCAACTTTCGCGGTCACCGGCAATCATGAATTTGATTTGGCCTTTGCCGGCGATCTGGATTATAAAGACAAAACCGCGACATTAAGAAAATTATTTAATCAATGGGAAATTTCAATTTTGGACAATCAGACAAAAAAAATAACACTGGGAGAAGGAACAATCAACATCGCCGGCGTGCCGGATTTATGGACAAACAAGGCGAACCTTGATGTCATTAATAATTTCATTGACCCGCGATATCCTAAAATACTCCTTAGCCACAATCCGGACATTATTCTCGACAAAGAGTCGGAAAATTTCGACTTGATTCTTTCCGGACATACTCACAATGGACAAATTCGTCTGCCATTTATTGGCAACATTCCTTCGATGCCGACGAAATTGGGCCGCGCTTTCAGCGCCGGTTTATTTAAAT
The DNA here is from genome assembly GCA_016214755.1 of Candidatus Falkowiibacteriota bacterium. Taxonomy (GTDB): domain Bacteria; phylum Patescibacteriota; class Patescibacteriia; order UBA11705; family JABHMO01; genus JACRNX01. Next base: position 50,391 of record JACRNX010000019.1, on the reverse strand, counting down.
TAAAAAACGGTTATCTTTACATAACCGCCGGACTGGGAGAAACCGGGCCGCGCGCGCGGCTTTTCAATAGACCAGAATTAACTGTGTTAAAAATTAACCTTTAATCGATACAAATAATCAGCGTTATTTACAATCAACGTTTGCTTTTCTATCATTTTTTATTTCTGTCTTTAATCTCTTGTTCTTAACTGTATATCATGCATACCACGGCGTCTGAGGCACTTCGGCTCCGCTCAGTATAAATTCCGCCCACCCTTTTGTCATTGCGAGGAGCCGCGGCGACGAAGCAATCTCATCGTCTATAATCTCGAGATTGCTTCGTCACCTCGACATACGTCGAGGCTCCTCGCAATGACGGTGTCGCTCTACTTTTAATCAACACTTGCTTTCTTTGCGTTTAATCCGAAAAAAGCTCAACAAATTTTTCCGCCGTCCGAATCCAAGAAAATTGTCGCGCCCGCTCTTGCCCGCGGCTGATTAATTGAAAGCGCAGAACCTTATCTTCCAGCGCTTTTTTTATTCCGCGCCGGATGTCATTTGCATCTTCCGGATTGATTAAAATCGCGCACCCTTCGCCGATTTCTTTCAGCGAAGAATTATCGCTGGTCACCACCGGCGCGCCAAGCGCGAGCGCTTCGGCGACAGGGAAACCAAATCCTTCATAAAGCGACGGAAAAACAAATGCCCGACAATTTTTAATTAAAATGTTGCGTTCGCGGTTGCTGATTTTGCCGATGTATTTCACTCTTTGCCCGACCAACTGCTGATTGACGCGGCTAAGTTCGCCAAAAAAATTTTGAAACTTCCAGCCCTTTATTCCCGCCAGCACCAAAGAAACATGGCTGGCTTCGTTTTCAAAAATATAATTGAAAAACGCTTTTAACAAATTAACGGCGTTTTTCCGCGGCTCCATCGTCCCAATAAACAAAACATAATCAGCGCCAATGCCGAATTTAATCTTTACTTTTTCCGACTCGCTTGCTGAATAATCTTCTTTGACCGCCACGCCGGGATATATGACCCGCGTTTTTTTCTCGGCTGTTTTAAACAGCCGGCACAAGTCCAGCTTCGTGCTTTCGGAAACAGCGACGATTTTCGTCGCTGTTCGAATGCTGCGCGGCACGACGATCCGCCTGGAAAACCATTGGCGATCAGGAAACCATTCTGGATGAAGAAAAATCGCCAAATCATGAATAACTAAAATCGAACGTTGGCGATAAAAAAGCGGAATCGTATTAGCGGGAAAAATCGTTAAGTCCAATTTTTCCTTTTTCAGCAAAGCAGAAAACTTGATATGACTGTCCCAAAACGGCAGGCGCGAATTTCGACGAAGGACTTTGACGATTTTGACGCGCGGGTTGCCGGTGCGAACGCGGTGGATGGCCTCGGGACTTAAATCGCTGTAAAAAAACAGGACGTAGTCATTGACTTTGTCCCTGGCGATTAAACTTTTCGTTAAATGATACGCGTATCGCTCAATCCCCGCGCCTTCGTTGCGATACGCGTCATAAAAATTTCGACAATCAATTCCAATTTTCATATTGCGTCAATTTCATTGCCATTGATAATTTCCGTACGTCCAATCAGCGAGCGCTTTGACGTCTGCAAATCTTTCGGCCATCGTCGCGCTGTTCAAAACGACGATGATAAGCGGATGATTTTCGCGGCTGATTATCGCCGTCAAACAATAACCCGCTTCTTCGAGATAGCCTGTTTTGCCGCCGATAAGCTCATATCCATATTGTTTTCGATTGAGAAAACTGTCAACCAAAATATCAGTGTTAAAAATCTTCCGCTTTTTATTCGTGTTATTGATTTTAAATTCATACTGCGGCTCCAGCACTGATTCCCGAATTTCATTTTCCCGCATTCCTGATTGAACCAATAACGCGACGTCAATCGGCGTTGACAAATTCTTTTCATCGAGTCCGATCGCGTCGGAAAAAAAAGTATTATTCATGTTTAATGTCCTCGCTTTTACATTCATCAGAGCGACAAACTCATCTGCTTCCAAATCCAAAGAACGGATCATCGCTTTGATGGCATTGTTATCAGAACTGATTAACCCTGCTTTCCATAAATCAATGAAACGAACTTGCTCGCCGCGGTAAAGGTGCGGATACGCGCCAATGGTTTCATCTGTTTCTTGCATGGTAACTAATTTCTGCCAATCGGGCTTCATTTCCAAAATCACGATCGCGGTCATCAGCTTCGTGATGCTGGCGATCGGCTGGCGCAAATTGCTGTCCCGCTGATAAAGCAAGGCGCCGCTCGCTTCGTCAATCACTGCCCACCTTTTGGCCGTCACTTTTACGCCAATGTTCTCCGGATTGATTCGAATCGGCGCGGTAATTTTTTCATTAACATTAAAAACTGGCTTATTGGTAAAATAAACATTGCCTATTGGATTAACCAACAATAATGTTAAAATTATGTTTAACAGCATTATCTACTGCTTCTAAAAAATTGTCCCAACATCTTTATTCTCCGCTTTAACTTCCCTTCTGCCGCCTTTTTTTCTTCTTCCCCTTTTTTCGCCGCTACCGCCGCTTCGATGTCTGCCGCGCGAAAAGTTTGCACCGGATGTTCTGTAATATGCGGCGGCTGAGTTTTTGCGTTATCAATGTTTTCTCTTACGCTGGCGATGTCTGCGCGCGTTTTTTCTCGTACTCTTGCTTCGTACTGCTGACGTTCTGCCTGCGACTTATCGTAAGCGCGTAAATAGGCCTCCTCTTCCGGCGTTTTTTGCGCTTTGCTCCTAATCGCCTCCGCGCTGATAAATACTCTCTTCCCTCCTTCGACTTTTTCTTGTTTGGCTTGGGATTGTTCCATTGTCATAAGATTGATGATTTCCGCCAAAGGCGGACCAGCCTCTGACTGGCGCAAAATCCTTCGGCAGAAAAGATTAAAGATAAAAAATACAAATTACAATTTACGAATCACGAATCACGATTTTGTTCAGTACTTTGCAGATATTGCTCCAAATCCTTCGCTTGATGCAATTTCTCATAATCAGGCAATTGTTCGACGCCGTCCAGCCCCAAATACTTCAAAAAATCCGTGGTTACTTGATAATAATTTTGGCCGCGCTCTTCATAAACGTCAATCAAGCCGCGAATAAGCAAGTTGCGAATAATCAAACTGCAGTTGACTCCGCGAATCTGTTCCAATTCTATTTTAGTAATCGGGCCGCGATAAGCAATCACGGTTAATGTTTCTAAAGACGCCGGCGTCAGTTCGCCCGTCATATCGTCTTTCAGAAATGTTTTGACGATATCAGCCGACGAAGGCGCGGTAACCATTTGGACATCCTCACCGGTTTGAATCACGCGCGCGCCGCTTTCTTCGATATTATACTTTTTTTTAAGTTCGTCAATCGCCCGCTCGACTTCCTTTTGTTCGACTTTTCCGACTGTCCGACTTAAAAAATTAACTAACCATTTGATTGATAATGGCTTGTTGGAGATGAATAATAAACTTTCTATTTTCGTCTTCATATTTTTTCCACCACAATATCCTCGAATAATTTCCCCTGCTTCACCCGCAGTTCCTGCTGTCTCAAAAGTTCAAGCAAGGCCAAAAAGTTGACAATAATTTCTGTTTTACTTTTTGCCGTTTCGACTAACTGCCCGAAAGAAAATCTTTTTTCCTGTTTTAATAAATTATGGATTTCAAAAATTTTCTGCTGTAAGCTGATTGTTTTTTCAATCATCTGCTTCGGCATTCTCACCAAAGGGTCAAGCCGGCGCAGGACGAGTAAAAACGCGTTTTTCATTTCCGCCAATTTCAACTTGGCGGGCGGTGAAAATTCCACTTCGGTTTTTAACGGCGACTGTTCGCGGGAAAAGGTGAATTTACCTTCGGCGATAATCGTTTTTATTTTTTTAGACGCTTCAATAAATTCTTTATATAATTTTAACTGCCCGGCCAAATCATCTACTTCTTCCTCTTCAATTTCCGGCAGAAGCGCTTTTGATTTTAACAACAGAAGGCGCGCCGCCACCACTAAAAAATCCGCCAGCTCCTCCGGATCTTTTTCTATCATTTTTTCCAAGTGGACTAAATACTGGTCGGTCACTTGCGCCAAAGAGACCTCAGTTATTTCCAATTTATCTTCGTCAATGAGCTGCAGCAGCAAATCCAGCGGCCCGTTAAATTTTTCTGTTTTTATTTGATACATCATTTAGTTAATTAAAAATGAATAACTTAGCAGAATCTAGAAAATAGAAAATAGAATCTAGAATGTGAAAATCAGGATATAGACGATTCGTCTAACAAACTTCTATTTTCTACTTTCTACTTTCTAAACGGTAGCCGCATCTGCTCGCCCAGCAGTTTTCTGCCCATCTTTTCGCCTTTGCCGGTCAAGCGGATTTCTTTGATAAACCATTTGTGCGGCGTCCTTAGTCCGTAGCCGACCAATAATTCTTTATCAATCAAACTTTCGATGCTCCGGGTGATGATTTTTTGCCGCAGCGCTTTTCGCGGAATTCTTTTGTCCTCGTAAAACTTAACTAAACCATCGCGGCCCATCCGCGCGCCGATGCGATGGTAGCATTGAAGTAAAATATATTTTTGCAAACTCGACAATCGCATAATTTTTAAATAATCAACGAGACAATATCAGCGAGACAAGCAAGACAAGTTTATTCCTCGTCTCGCTTGTCAACGCTTGTCTCGCTCGTCTTGCTTGTTCAACGGTTCGTCAATCCTCGACTTGTCGCGCGGGAAAAGCGTCGCCCGCTTGATATTGTCTAAACCGAGCAACTGCCAAGTCACCCGCTCAAGCCCCATGCCGATGCCGCCTTCTGGCGGCATGCCGTATTTAAACGCTTGCAGATAAAATTGGAAATTATCCGGATTCAATCCGAACTTTATCATGTTGCTTTTTAATTTTTCATACTCGTGGATGCGCTGGCCGCCGGTGACAATCTCCGCTCCGCGGAAAAGCAAATCAAAACTGCGGGTGAATCCTTTGTCCTTGGGGTCTTCAAAAGTGTACATCGGCCGTTTTTCGACAGGGTAATGAGTGATGAAAATAAAATCAGAATTAAACTGCCGTTTGGCGTATTCGCCGATTAGACGTTCTTGATGCGGCTCTAAATCCGGTTCCTTCGAACAATCCTTTTCGCCGAATTGCTCTTCTAAAATTTTCTGCGCCTGCCTTAATTTCAGCGTTGGCAATTTTTTTGGCATGGCTGGTAAAGTCGCCTGCAACAACTTTAACTCTGCGCCGCATTTTTTTTCAACTTCTAACATCATCGCGCGCGCGACCGCGTCAACCATTTTCATCACCTCACGATGGTCTTTGATAAAACCCATTTCAAAATCCAAACTAGTGTATTCATTGATGTGCCGACTGGTGTCATGCTCTTCCGCGCGATAAACATTGCCGATTGAAAACACCCGTTCGTAAACGCCGACCATGATTTGTTTGTAAAACTGCGGGCTCTGCGCCAGATACGCCTGATGGCCGAAGTAATCAATTTTGAACACATTCGCTCCGCCTTCTGTGGCGCCGGCGACGATTTTCGGACAAGCGAATTCGACAAAATTTTTCTTCAACAAAATCTTTCTGAATCCTTCAATTAAAGCCGCCTGGACTTTAAAAATCGCCCGCTGTTTTTCCGCCCGCAAGTTGAACGGCAAATTATCCAAGTACGCCTCAATATTTAATTCTGAATCCAGCTCATAAGGCAATGTTTCCGCTCGCGCCAAAATTTTTATTTCTTTCGCCAGAATTTCAATGTTTCCAGTTGCTAAATTCGGATTCCTCTGCTTTTCTCCGCGTTCGTTGACAATGCCCTTAATTTCTAAGACGAACTCTGGCCGCAAACCGTCCAATAATTCGTCTGATCTAGCGTCCAGCTCGCTTGGCACTAAAACAATTTGCGCCAAGCCGCTCCGGTCGCGCAAATCAACAAAAACAATTTTGCCCATGTCGCGCCGCGCGTTAACCCAGCCCTTGACTGTCACGGCTTGTCCGACTTTTCTTATTGTTTCAATGATTAATGTTCGCTTCATAAAATTAAAAATATAAAAACATAAAATAAAATTCTTAATGTTCAGTTTCTAAATCCCGTCTAAACGTCATTGCGAGGAGCCCCGACGCACGTCGGGCGACGAAGCAATCTCGAGACTATAGAATCTGAGATTGCTTCACCCCGCCATGGCGGGGCGAGCTCAGGATAAACTCCCTTTTTTATCATCCCGAGCGGAGCGAAACGGAGTCGAGGGATCTCTCATCCATTTTAGTCACAGATTCCTCCACTCGCCTCTCTCGCTAAAGCAGTATCGTCTCGGTCGGAATGACAATTTACAAGTTACAAGTTACAAGTTACGAGTTACAAGTTACGATTTACGAATTTTTTACGGATAAATTCTATTCAACGTCCTCGGAAACGGAATCGTTTCGCGCACATGGTGCACCCCGCAGAGCCAGCCGACCAATCGCTCCAGTCCGACGCCGAAACCAGAATGCGGCGCGCTGCCGTATTTCCGCAAATCCAAATACCATTCCAGCGGCTCGCGCGCTAAATTCTTTTCTTCCAGCCGTTTGATCAACTCGCTGAAATCATCTTCGCGCTGACTGCCGCCGATAATTTCGCCATGACCCTCTGGCGCGATCAAGTCCGCGCACAACGCCAAATCATTCTCGCGTTTCATGTAAAACGCTTTTATCTTTAGCGGCCACATTTCAACGAACAGCGGCTTTGCTTCGTCCCGCATAATCAACGTCTCATCATCATTGCCCAAATCCTCCCCTTCTTTGATATCTGACCCAAGCTGACGCAATTTTTCTATCGCTTCTTTGTATGTCAAACGCGAAAACGGCGCTTTTATTTTTTTCAGCGGCTCAATGTCGCGCTCTAAAAGCATTAATTCATTTTGATTTAACGATAAAACTTTTCCAACGACAAACTCAATTAAACGCTCCTGCAAATCCAAATTCATTTTATGGTCAAAAAGGGCCATTTCCGCGTCGAGCATCCAAAACTCGGTCAGATGTCGCCGCGTCTTTGATTTCTCCGCGCGAAAAACCGGTCCGAAGTCAAACACCTTGCCGAACGAAGCAATCGCCGCTTCAAGATATAATTGTCCGCTCTGCGTCAGATACGCTTTGCCGATATCAAAATAGTCCATCTCAAAAAGTTCAGTCGTGCCCTCGCAAGCGCTGGGCGTTAAAATCGGCGAATCAATTTTTGTGAATCCTTCGGCGTTAAAAAACTCATACATCGCGTTGATAATCGTATTCCGCACGCGCTGAATTGCCCACTGTTTTGGCGCGCGCAGCCATAAATGGCGATGTTCCATCAAAAAATCCGGGCCATGCTCTTTTTTGCCAATCGGATACTCCTCGGCCTTTTGGACGAACTGCAATGTTTTGACCTGCAATTCATATTCCTCTTTTTTCGGATGCTTGGACACTGTTCCGACAATCTCAACTGAACTTTCAATCGTCATTTCCTCAATCATTTGCCAACTTTTTTCGTCAACTAAATCTTTAGCGGCAACCGCCTGAACAAAACCAGAACCATCGCGAATTTGCAGAAACGCGATTTTTCCCGATGAGCGGAAATTATAAACCCAGCCCTTGATTAAGACCTCTTGTCCGAGATACGCCTTAAAATCATTTATTGAAACCATTTTTATCGCCATAAGCAGGGAACGCATATATGCGTTCCTTACCTATTATAAAGTAAATTAGCGGAGATGGCAAACAACGGGCGTGATTCGCCTTGACATTTTTTGTTATTTAACATATACTGTCGTAATCGGGTCATTGACAACAAACAGCGCCTTTGGACGCAGGAGGAAAAGTTCAATGGAAAAGGTTGACAAGCAAAAGCTCTATAACATCTTTTTCGCCACGGTTTTGGGCATTGCCATCGGATTTCTGCTGATTAAAGAATATCTCGCGCCAATATCTGCCTGGCTTTCGCTCGTTGGCGGCGCCATCGCGCTTTCAGCGCCTACGTCTTGAACGACTGGCGCGGCGCACTCGCCGCTGTCCCCAAAGCATGGAAAATGACGGCCGCGGCAATGCCAATCATCGCAGACGCATTGCGCCAAGCCCTGCGCTTCATTTGCAAAAAGCAAATCAACAGCTGGAACAGCGTCGCGTGGAACGCCCTAACAATTGCCGATTTGCTATTTTATCCCTGCGCTTTCATTATTCTTATTGTAATTGCATATGGTCCGTCTCAGCCTTCTGCGCTGACACAAGAAACGTACATTACCATACTTGGCTTCTATGTCATAGCCGTGCCAGCTATTGCACTTTTTGTCACCGCTCTATTCATTCCTATACCAACCCCTAATGACAGGGAATTCGCTATCGTCATGCTTCCGCCGGTTCTAATTTGTGTTTTCTTGTTTGCGGTTGCCATGATGGTCTACACTGGCGGAAAGGAAATTATTCGCGCTATACCGACAATTCTATTGTTCCTCGCCTTGTTCGTTGTGAACTGCTTCCGACTCATCCACACCACTGACCGCCTGATTTGCGCGGTGGACGCGTTTCTCTTCGCCATGCTGGCGTATGGCGCCGGCGCGCTCGGAAACAGTTGGCTGGCCGGCTCGGTGCTCGTCCATCTCGCCGTCTTCTCCATCGCCGGCGGCGCGTTCGGCGTTCTAAATAAAATGTACATTAAGCCAGTGGTTGAAACATTGGCTGATAAAATCAGAATCAAAATTTCTGCGTAGGGAACGCATATATGCGTTCCCTACCGCCACAAAACAAACCAACACAAAAACCCGCTCCGACAAACGTCAGGGCGGGCTTTTCATTTTAAATAATCCGTAATTCGTAAATCGTAATTCGTAAATCGTAATTTGTGAGACGAGTTACAATAAATCGAAATTCAAAATTTAGATCTCATCTGTACATCTGTAATAATCTGTACATCTTGTATTATCCGTATATCCGTAAATAATCCGTAATCCGTATTTATCCGTATTAATACACCAACCCAACCAAATCAAACAACGCTGAAATATCCTTACCGATCACTTCTTCAAATTTCTGCTTGATGAGCGCATTCGCTTTGGTAATGTCCTCGCCGGTCGAACCGTTCAGCCCCATCAACAGCCAATTCTTGCCAGCATTGACGATTGAACAATTCGCGCCAGAACCAGACATGCACGCGTTCTGTTCAAATTCGCGCAATTTTATCACCGCGTCTTTGACGCAATCCGCGGAGCAATTATAATCCTGCTTCAATCCCATTAAAAATAATGAGGCGACGATGTAATGGTCTTTTTTCTCCGCGCTATTCAAACTAACTTTTCCTGCTTTGAATTTTTTATAAAAATCAGAATTCAAATTCACGCCGGCGCTCATATTAATTCCGCCGCTCGTATTGCCTTTTTCTTGCAAATAAGCGTCGCCGTCGCTTGTCTGTTTATTCGAGCAATTCAAACGTTCGTTGGTTTGAATCGCCAACGCTTCCTGAAACCAGCTCGGCGGGGCGTGCAACATTTGGTAAATGAAATAATGCGTTGTTTCGTGGACATCGGACGTCAAATACTCGACTTTTGTCGGAACAACCTGGCCATAGGCGCGGAAGCCGTTCAAATTATGAAACATGACGTAATCAGGTCCGCCCACGCCGCCCTCGATTCCAGTACAACCATTTTTCTGACTGCATTTTTCTAAATCCGGGTTATAAAAAACTTTGTAAACCAGCCGATTCGGCTTGAATTGAAAATAATCGGACAGACATTTTACGACATCAGTTTGAATTTTCTGAACTTCGCTAAACAGAGCTTCCTGCGGACCGCAATCATCGCACTTTTTCGCATCTTTAACGCAACCATGGCGCTTTGACAAAACATTGTATTCCGCGCAGCCGCATTCAACTTTCACGTATTCGTTGGAGTAACCCCCGCTGGCCGGCGCCGGACAGTCTAATGAACATTGCTGAAACGTTTCCTCCGCCAAACCATTGTATGACTCGCCTGCCTCGCAAGAATAATTGCCGCAAAAATTTTGATTGCTTAAAATTAATTTTTGGCACTTGCCAGCGCCGCATTTTTCATCCTTGGCGCAGGCGCCGCAGGAATACTTGCTTTGAATCACTCCGGGCACTTTCGATTTTGGCGCGATGACGATTAAATTCAAGTTGTCGTTGGAAATGCCCAACCCAAGGTCGCGCATCACCTGAAACGCGTCATCCGGCTTACCGAGATAATACGCTTTTTTGTCTTTTGGATAAATGTAATACGCCTTGCCCGATTCTTCCACGTCAATCAGAATTTTTCCAACCACGCTGGCCGGAAAAGTTACGTGCGACGAAATATACGCGTGCGTAACGCCCAATCCCAAATCCTTCATGATTTGGAACGCGTCCGCCGGCCGGCCGAGATAATAGCGCAAAAGCGTCGTCGAATGCACGTACCACGCTTCACCGTTTTCCTCCACTTGCAGCAGAATCTTGCCTTTCAAACTTTCCTGAATTGATTTGGCGTGAACGAATCCAGCGCCAATTAACAAACTGACAACTAACAATGCTCCGAGAACAAAACAAATTTTTTTCGTCATATAATGAAAAAATATAAATTATGTGGCAGATGGTAGGTTGTAGGGGGTAGGGGGTAGGGGGTAGGGGGTAGGGGGTAGTTTCATAGAGACGACAAAAATTGGAATTGTGAAGCGAGCTATCTCGGAAGGGTTACTTTTTACGTCAAAAAATCTCTACAACCTACTCACTACAACCTACAACCTGTTTCGTTTTTTCGTATGTATGTTAATCCGTACATCTTGTATTATCCGCATATCCGTACATAATCCGTAATCCGTATCTTAAATTAATTATACCCGAACCAACGAAATAAAACAAACCGCCGCTGACATTGACGCCGCCGTTAATTTTTGCTAATGTAAATCAGATATGACGCCGATTCAAATTGACCTCAACGTGACTAATAATTGCGATTTCCATTGCCCGCACTGCGGCTTTGATTCTGGCAATTTAAAAATGCAAGAAATGGACTTGTCTTTCGTCAAAAAAATTCTTGATGACTTTAAAATGCTAGGCGGAGAAAAAGTGGACTTCACCGGCGGCGAACCATTGCTCTACGCTGGCCTTGACGAACTGATTGGCTACGCCGCGCGGCTTGGCTTGCGGACAAAAATCGTTACCAACGCCGGACAATTGAATAAAGAAAAATTACTGGCGCTCAAAGCCGCTGGACTAAACGGCGTTTCAATCAGCGTTGATGGCGCTTCTTATGAGACATTCAACCAAATTCGGCCGGTCAGCCGCGAGACATACGAACGCGTCATCAAAAATATCCGCGATTGCGTCGGCCTTGGATTATTCACAAAAATCAACACCGTCATTTTTCAAAATAATATTAACGACATTGAAAATATTGTCAAACAAGCGATTGAACTCAGCGTTCAGGAAATCCGCTTTTGCTTTTTCTCGCCGCTCGGCCGCGGCAAAGAGTGTCAGCATTTAGTCGCCTCGCCGACTGACTGGTTAAAAATCACGAGGAACGTTCTGCCGCAATACGCCAAGCAGATAAAAATTGTGACAGCAATTCCAATCATTGAGTCCGCCCAAGCGGCGGAGAGCTGTTTGGCCAAGGATTTATCCTTTTTGCAAATTTTTCCCAATGGCGACGCCTATCCGTGCGCGATAATGGCCAGCCAAGCGAAACCATTAATCAATTTAAGGCAGACTTCTTTAACCGAATTTTGGAAAAACAAAAATCCAGCAGGCGGAAACTATTGGCAGGAGCAAATTCTGCCGCTGTTTCAAACCAATGAAGGATGTGTTGATTATTGTTTCAAAAATTTAGTTAAAGACGGAACGTATAAATTCGTTTGCCCGAGCAGAAAATTTATTATCAATTAAATAATTGGACATAGAACATTGAAAATTAACTCTTGACAAAAAGGAGGAACCAATGGAACAAGAACACAAGATTGAACGGGTTGGCTGGGGCTTCGGCGGCTGTGACATGCGTTGCAAACAATGCTATAACGCGAGCGTTTTGCAAAGCGAACAGCACGATTTCGCCACGCTAAAAACCATTGCCGACAAACTGGCGGCGGACGGAGTGAAAGAAATCAACTATGGCACCGGCGAATTTATTTTCAACGCCAACGCGCTGGCGCTCGCGCGCTATTTGAAGGAACAATATCCGCTTATACGCCAAGCGGTCACAACCAATGGCGCCACCATTATCCTGCTTGAACCGATAGAAATCGCGCGGCTTTTCAATGACATTGACATTTCCATTGATTTTCCCAATCCCGAAGAACACAATCGTTTTCGCCAGCACCCAATGGCCTGGTCATTCGTCGAACGCAGTTTAAGAATTTTGACTGAAATCGGAATGGAGCGCTCGATCGTCACCTGCGTCACCAGCGAAACAAAAGACCATCATGTGAAAGAATTTCTTGAACTGGCGAAGCGCTTTGGCGCGGCGTGGAGAATCAACTGGTTCAGAAATACTGGCCGCGGCAAAGAGTATCTGCGCATCAGCGCGAAAAGAGCGTGGCAAATTCTGAAATTGCTGACTGATGAAAACGTGTTGTTCGAATCGCTGTCTGACCCGCTCTTCGCTCCGCTCGTCAGCCGGCCGGAAAAAAATCCATCGCCAGGTTGCGTCTGCGGCAAGTTATCTTGCCGCATTCAGACCGACTTGCGCGTGACACCATGCGTGTTTCTAAAAGGCGCGTGGGCGGGCGGTTCTATCAAAGACAAAACGCTGGCCGAACTGTACGAAAGCGAGCCGTTCCGCGCTTTACGCGAACGCTTGCCGAATTTCTGCGTTCAAAGCGGCTGCGAGGCGCTGGAGACATGCCGCGGCGGCTGCGCCTCGCGGGCGGTCTTGCATAGCGGCCAGCTTTCATTGCCTGATGACTATTGCCCGTATTTTCAAAACGAACCGGAAAAATCCGAAACCCTCGCGCTGGTCGAATCAGTTCGCGCGAATATCAAATTCATTGACAAGCCCAAAACAAAAGTCCACGACGGCTACCTCTGCACTGTAATCGTCAAGCCATGATAAATTCTGAATTTCCAATTTTGAATTTCGAATCAAACTCGAATTTCTGAATTTTGAAATTACATCATTAAAAATTTATTCAAAATTCGAAATTAAAAATTCAAAAAAGGTTATGTTGGTAAAATAAAAAGCCCTGGCAAACATTGTTGCTCGGGCTTTACTTTTTTTCAAAACATCATTTTAGATGACCTAACGCTTTCGCGGCTGGCGGCTTTCAGCCAGCACGCCCAAATAATAGTACAACATCGGCACTTGGCCGACGAAGCGCTCGAAGTGGCGCTTGGAAACGGAAAACACCTCGACTGGCGTTTCCGCGATTACGTCGGCGGTGCGCGCCGTGTTCTTGATCAGCGCCACTTCGCCGAACACTTGGTTCTCGTACAAAGTGGCGACCGGCCGGCCCTGCACCTGCACGCGCGCCCGGCCGCGGATGATGCCGAAAAATTTATCCGCCGGCGCTCCCTCCTTGATGATGAATTCACCAGCGTTGTATATCCGGTCAAGTTCCACGATTTGCGCGAGCTCGTTCAGCCGGCTGGGCGTCAAACTTTGCATGATGCCGAAATGCATCAGAATCGGACGCACTGCGTGAATCTTGCGCAACCGGCGCGCCACGCCGTCGCAACCAATCATCTGCTTGAAAATGACGCCATCAAGCGCGAACAACCTGACCGCCGACGCCGCCTTAACCGTGGCCGTGACCGGCACGTTGTACATAATGGAAATCTCGCCGAAGAAATCGCCGGTGGAAAGCCGCGCCAATTCCTCTTGATTGGCGTCCATTACTTTAACCGTACCGCCGAGGATAATAAAGAAGTCCTTGTTTGTCTGCCCGAAATTCAAAATTGTCGCGCCTGAAACATGCTCCCTTACCCGTCCCTGCGCCAAAAGCACCTTGCGCCATTCTTCATCCACCCAGTGAACGATTGGCGAATTGGACAGAACAAGCATATCGCTCACGCTTTGCTTCCGGTCTCCTTGGATAATCCATGTTTGGCCGGGCCGAATCACTTCGAATTTATCGCTGAATTCCGGCGGAATTGACGCCAGATGCGTGGGCACGATATGCCGGCGCGCCTGCTCCGGCAAACCAGCGAGTTCCGCTAATTCAGGATGAATCAGTCCGCCGCCGGCGTCGTGAAAAGTCAAATCCGAAGCGCGATATGGCGCACTCATCGTCGCGTCGTACAGTTCGCTGTCAACCACGTCGGCATTGAACAACTGCGTTAACCGCTCGCCCCAAAGCGTGTCGCCGGAAAAGACGATTGACTGATTGCCAACCGTCGCCCGAAATCCGACCGTGGGAATGGGATGAGCGGTCGGCCAGAATTCGAATTCCGCGCCCAGCCAATGGAATAGTTTGCCAAAAATCACTTTTTGCCATTCAACCATTTTCTTAACTGACTCGCGATCCAAATCAAGCACCAAACTGGCTTTTTCCACCAGACATTCAAAGCCCAAATGGTCGGCGATTATCACCGGCCGCTTGCCATTGATAAGCAAGTCGAAGATATTCGCGTGGTCGTCATGGACATGGGTAATGATATGCGCGCGAAGCTCTTCGGGATTGATGCCGAGCGCGCGCAAATGGTCTTTTTCCCAAGCCACGCCGTCAACAGAAACGCCGATATAATTCAGCCAAAGCACAAGGCCGGTGGTATAGCCGGACGGGTCAAACCGCTAGTGCACTTGCTTAACGCCGTGGCGCCGAGAATCGGACGCGGCGGCAGAGCTTCATTCGGCTCGAGCGGAATTGGCGGCTTTTGAATGGTGAACAAATTAATGTCCACGGGAATTTCATCTTCCGTGTCAATAATCGCGAACAAGTTCAATTCTTTTTGACAGATTTTTACTCCCGCGAGATTAACTTCAGCGTCGCCGTCAAAAACTTTGAATTCAATGAAATCATCAATCTCCGCCACTTCCCGCGTGCCGACTTTCTTCAAAGCAAAATGGCGCGAAAGCGCGAGCGCGCGCTCCCTTGTCCGGCGGTCAATCCGCCAAGCCAGCATCTGCTCTTCCGTCGGCCCGAGCAAGGTCAGCCGCAGAATCTTTCGCATGCGTTCAACCTGCGCGGCCGTGCCGACAACTGTCAGTTTTTCTCCGCGGAAAAATCCTTGCTGAACGAACAGAAAGTTGTAAAGAATAAATTCCAGCGCCGCCTGCACCAAGCCGTTGTTGTAGAAATAAGACGGCAGGACAATCTGCTTCGGCACAGCCAAATTTTTCTTTTTGAAAACTTTCAGCACCTCGGCCGGGCAACCGAACATCACGTCGCCAGCAGTGGTATGAACGACCAAACAGCCAGGCATTACTTCCACAAAACGCTCTTCAGCCATTGTCATCTCCTTCTAATTGTAGAGGACACCCCTCCAAAGATTTCATCTTACCGGCGCGCTATCTTTTTGTCAATGGGATTTTTACAAAATTGCATTTTATCTGAATTTTGTTAAAATACAATATATGACAAACTGTTTTAAAGTTGAAGAAAAAAATAATGGCCAGCGGCTGGATAAATTTCTAGTTGAACAGATGGGCCAATCGCGCAGTCAAATTCAAAAAATGATTAAAGCCGGATTGGTGACAGTCAACGCGGAAAAGCCGAAAACGCATCGCTTTTTGAAAATCGGCGATAATGTTGAAATTGAAAAAATCAGCGCCCAATCGCCGAGTAGGGAACGCATATATGCGTTCCCTACGGAACAGAAAAACGCCGCGGATAATCAACAAAAAATAAATTGGTTCGCGCGCGTTCTTAATTTTCTAATTAAATTGTTCGTCAAATCGGACGAACGAACGCCGAAAATAATCGCGAAAACGGCCGCCTATCTTATCGTAGAAAAACCAGCCGGACTTTTAGTGCACGCCACTGAAAATTCAACCGCGCCGACGCTGGCTGATTGGTTAGCGAAAAAATTTCCGGAAATAAAAAAAATCGCTGACAGCGAATCATTGGCGCGCGCTGATTTAACTTTTCGGCCGGGCATTGTGCATCGCCTCGACAGAGATGTTTCCGGCGTAATGCTCATCGCTCGAAATCAAGCGGCGTTCGATTATTTTAAAAAACAATTCCAAACCAAACAAGTTAAAAAAGAATACGCCGCGCTTATCCACGGAGAATTAGAACGTGACGCCGGCGCGATTGAATTCGAAATCAGCCGGAAGAGCGGAGAAGGGCAAATGGCCAGCCATCCAAAGGGTTCGGGCAAGGGAAAGCCGGCGGTAACAGAATACGAAGTCGAACGGCGATTTATCAATTACACCTTAGTGCGGGCACGACCATTGACCGGCAGGACAAACCAAATCCGCGTCCATTTTTTCGCCATCAATCATCCGATTGTCGGCGATTCGCTCTATTCGACGCGCGACTTTAAACTCAAAACCAAAGTTAAAAGGATATTGCTGCACGCGACGAAATTAAGTTTTATTGATTCCAATGGTGTCGAAAAGACATACGAATCAGCCATGCCCGAAAAATTTTTTGACTTTATTTCAAAATTAACAACCAGAAAATAGAAAGTAGAATGTAGAATGTAGAAGTATGTTAGAGGGTGCTTTTAAAAATTCTAGATTCTATTTTCTACTTTCTAGATTCTCTACCTATGAACAAACTAATCCTCCTCACCGGTCCGTCTGGCGTGGGTAAGACGACTGTCGCGCTTGCGTTGCTGGCCGCGATGCCAAACTTACAACGGCTCGTAACCTACACCACGCGCGCGCCGCGGCCGAATGAAAAAAACGACGTTGATTACCACTTTGTCAGCGCTGAAAAATATCAGGCGAAACTGGATGCTGGCGATTTTTTTGAGCACGCCGAGGTCTATGGCCATTTGTACGGCAACTGCCGTCAAAAATTAAAACAAATTTGGGATAATGAAAAAATCGCGCTGATGGTGCTTGACATTCAGGGCGTTAGAACAATCGAAAAAATAATTCCAGAAGCGATTTCTATTTTTCTTTTTCCCGACACGCTGGAGAATCTTAAAAAACGCATCCGCGCGCGGCCGATGAGCGACGAGGATTTTGAAAAACGCTTGCAAAAAGTTGAACAGGAACTCGCCGAAGCCGAGAATTGCGATTTTCAAGTCATCAATGAAGAAGGAAAAATGGACGAGACCGTGATAAAAGTAAAAACAATCATCAGCCGCGGCTGAACGAAAAAGAAAGCCCCGACGCAAAGTCGGGGCGATTTTCTGAATTTATAACAGCCTCTTGACTTTTTTAATCAAACCGCTATGCTTTAATATCTGATTGAATCCGGCTTTGTACTTTGAAAAAGGAGGTAAACAATGTTCGAACGCGCTTGCCAGTTTATTAAAAATGTTTGCGAGGAGGGCCTCGCATATATTCGAAACAGAAGGGAGAGGAGACCATAGTGAAAAACATCGGCAGGAAATCGCTGGCAGGAATGGTAATCGCTTTGACACTTTTTTGGGCAGGAACAGCAGGCGCGCAGGATTTGGCGGTGAACGCCGGCGCGATCGAAGTAATGGCGATTCCGGACGAGATACATTTGGGCGCTTATCCATATCTCGGCGGCTCGCTCGTCATTCCGACGAAAGAAGTAACGCTGGTCCCGGGCTTGAGCGTTGAATGGTCGCCGGAATTCAATCGCTGGGGGTTTGTCGCCAATCTCGTTTTAGACAGACCGCTAAACGACAGAATCGGACTGGACTTGAATCTGGCGCTTACGCACGACCAGGAAGGAAACAAGTGGGACGAGGCGGTGTTTCTGCTTGGATTCGGTCCAGGCGCTTCTATCTTTCTCGGGCAATGGACAATCTCGCCGTCATTCTGCTTCTTTCGCGGATTGAACGTGCCTGGTTGGACATTCGTGCCAGGAGTCAATATCAGTTATCTGTTCTAAACGGAAAATAACGGCTTTGGAATCAAATTCCAAAGCTGTTTTATTTACGCTTGACCTTTCGTAAACTTTCCGCTATACTTTTCAGGGTACAGATGTACAGATTAACATATATATGAAAAAACGAAACAGTTTGTAGGTGGTAGGGGGTAGTGAGTAGTTTTATAGAGACGACAAAAATTGGAACTGTGAAGCGAGCTGTCTTGAAAGGGTTATTTTTTACGTCAAAAAATCTCTACAACCTACTCACTACAACCTACCCACTACAACCTACTCACTACAACCTGCTAACTTATTTTTTACTTTCTTATTTTCTTAATTTTTTATCTTATGACTTCCGCGAAAAAAATCATCGAACAAACAACCGACCGCACGTTTCCCGAAGTGCGGCCGGGCGTTGTCGCGCGCGTCAACCAGGAAATAACGGAAACCACGCCCAAAGGCGAAGAGAAAAAAAGAATACAGACATTTGAAGGAATTGTTTTGGCCCGCAAACACGGCCAAGGCATTAACGCCACCATCACGGTTCAGAAATTTTCCGACAACGTGGCGGTGGAAAAAATATTCCCGCTTTATCTGCCGACGATTAAAAGCATTGAAGTGGTAAAAAAATTCAAAGTCCGGCGGGCGAAGCTCGGATTTTTGAAAGGACAGCAGAGACGGATGAGGGAGATAAAATAAAATAGGATAAACAGGATAAACAAGATAATCAAGAGTAGGGAACAAAAATTTTTGTTCCCTACTCTCTTTAAATATATTGGCAATCCAGCATTAAAAATTCATCTTAACGCCTTTTTCAAATACTGACCGGTAATGGATTTTTCAACGCGGACGATTTGCTCCGGCGCGCCCTCGGCCATCAAATACCCGCCTTTGTCGCCGCCCTCGGGCCCGAGGTCAATAATCCAATCGCAATTTTTTATCACATCAAGATTGTGCTCGACAATCAAGACCGAATTTCCTTTGACGACCAAGCGATTCAAAATAAACAATAGCCGCTTGATGTCGTCGAAATGCAGTCCGGTCGTCGGCTCGTCGAGAATATACAAGGTCTTGCCCGTGGCGTAACGCGACAATTCTGTCGCCAGCTTAATTCTTTGCGCCTCGCCGCCGGAAAGAGTTGTCGCCGATTGGCCCAAGCGCAAATAACCTAAACCCACTTCTTCCAAAATCGTCAATTTTTCATTCAAGATCGGCGTGTCGCCGAAAAAAATTTTCGCTTCCGCCACGGTCATGTCCAAAACATCAGCGATATTTTTTCCGCGATAATGTATTTCCAATGTTTTTTTGTCATACCGCCGGCCCTTGCATTCCGCGCACTCGACGTAAACATCGGGCAAAAACTGCATTTCAATTTTAATCAAGCCGTCGCCAGCGCAGGCCTCGCACCGGCCGCCTTTCACGTTAAAGCTGAATTGGCCGGCGTCATATCCTTTGATTTTCGCCTCCGACACTTCGGTGAACAAATCGCGAATGTAAGTAAAAACGCCAGTGTAGGTTGCCGGATTGGAACGCGGGGTGCGGCCAATCGGCGATTGGTCAATGGTAATTACTTTATCAATATTTTCCAAACCAACAACCGCTTTGTGCTCGGCCGGCAAATCCTTTGAACGGTAAAAATAACGCGCCAGCGCCTTTGATAAAATCTCGGTCATCAACGTTGATTTGCCCGAGCCGGACACGCCGGTAATCGCCACTAACTTGCCGAGCGGAATTTTGACGTCTATATTTTTTAGATTAAACGCTTTCGCGCCTTTTATTTCCAAAAATTTGTCGCCGCCGCGCTTTTCCCGTTTGATAATTTCAATTTTTTCTCTGCCCGACAGGTATTTGCCGGTCAATGATTTTTCCGATCTTTTAATTTCATTCAAATTGCCCTGCGCCACTATCTCGCCGCCGTAAACGCCGGCGCCAGGCCCGATGTCAATGATATGGTCGGCCGCCCGCATCATATCCGCGTCGTGCTCAACGACAATTACTGAATTTCCTTTGTCGCGCAATGTTTTCAGCGTTTCAATTAGTTTATTATTGTCCGCCGGATGAAGACCGATCGAGGGCTCGTCTAAAACATAAATCACTTCCGACAAAGACGAACCGAGTTGCGTCGCCAGCCGTATTCTCTGCGCTTCGCCGCCGGAAAGCGAAATCGCGTTTCGGCCAAGAGTTAGATAACCCAATCCGACATTTTCCAGAAAGCGGATCCGCCTTTCAATCTCTTTAATCACGGCGCTCGCGATTTTCGTTTCAATTCTGCTCAATGGCTCTTTTAGATAATTAAATTCTTTTTTCGGTAATTTTTTACCTTCATATTTAACGCTTTCTTGCAGTTCGGAAATTAAAATTTTTAAATCCAATACTGGCACTCCGTTAAACTCCACGATTGACAGCCCGGCGACCGTCACGGCCAAACTTTCTTTTTTTAATTTCTTGCCCTGACAGGATGGACAAACATGCGCTCGCATGTACTTTTCAATTTCTTTGCGGATGTAATCCGAGTCTGTTTCAATATATTTTTTTTCTAATCCAGGAATCACGCCTTCAAACGTCATTTTCTTGCCGACGATCTCGTATTCTTCTTCGCCGGTGCCGCTAAGAACGCATTTCAACGCCCGCTTGTTCAATTTTTCCACCGCCAAGTCAACGGAAAAACGATGTCGCTTCGCCACCAGCGCCAGCAGCTGCCAAACCATCGGCTGATTGGAAAAAATTTTCGTCCACGGCTTGATCGCGCCTTGAGCGAGCGTCAAGCGCGGATTGCTGATGACTAATTCCGGGTCAACTTCCTGCTTGACGCCAAGTCCACTGCACGTCGGACAGGCGCCGAACGGAGAATTGAACGAGAAACTGCGGAGTTCAATTTCCGGCAAATCAATATCGCATTTAGGACAAGTGTAATATCGGCTAAACATCGTGTCCTTTGTCTCGTCTGAACGCAAAATAACGACCAATCCGTCGCCCAAATCAGCCGCGGTTTTAATTGATTCAGTCAGTTGCGCTTTGGTTTCTTTTTCACGGTCAAGCAAAATCCTGTCCACTACTACTTCAATCGTGTGGCGCTTTTCTTTATTCACTTCCAACTGTTCAACTTCCTCGATGTTATAAACAATTCCGTCAAAACGCACTTGATAATAATTCGCTTTTCGCAATTCATCAAAAATTTTCACGTGCGTTCCTTTTTGTTCGCGCACCACCGGCGCTAAAATCGTCACGTTCACTCCGCGGTCAATCTTCCAAATTTTATCAACAATCTCGTCCACTGTTTGACGCGAAACCTCGCGGCCGCAATTTGGGCAATGCGGATGGCCGACGCGGCTGAATAACAAACGAAGCAAATCATAAATCTCCGTGATGGTGCCCACGGTTGACCGCGGATTCTGCGGGCTATAGCGCTGGTCAATGGCCACGGCCGGCGACAAGCCGATAATCTGGTCAACGTCCGGCTTTTCTTTGACATCCAAAAATTGCCGCGCGTAGGAAGACAGACTTTCCACGTAACGGCGCTGTCCCTCGGCGTAAATTGTGTCGAACGCCAATGACGATTTGCCGGAACCGGACAAACCGGTTATCACCACCAATTTATTCCGCGGAATGTCAACATTGATATTTTTCAAATTGTTGACTTTCGCTCCGCGAATGGAAATTTTGTCGGACATAAATAATTAAAATTCCAAACTCAAAATCCTAAGTCCAGAATAAAGTCAAAATCCAAATCTCAAATCATAAATTTTTATCTTCTGAACTCTCTGAACTTTTAATCATTAGAAATTTAAATTTATTTAGGATTTGGAATTTAGAATTTAGAACTTCATCATTTGCGGTCTATTATATCATTTATAAAAAGCATTGTAAAGAGCGAATGAAAAATACAAAAGAGGCGCGCCAGCCAGCCGCCTCTTTATAATAAGCTACTGATAATTATCCTAAAATCTCTCCGCCTTTCATTATTCGCAAATTGACATCGTCTATTGTTAAATCAATCTTTTCTCTATCTTTGGCAGAAACTGTTTCTGAATTATACCTTCCATCAATAAATGTTTTTACGGTTGGAGCGGTTCTTCTCGCGGCGACTTCCTCCAAATCATACCGCTCTAATTCGTCTCCCGTGAATCGTTGAATCATATTTACCAACGCAGTTATCTTTTCCAATTTCGCTAAATATTCAACTGGAACCCTTTTTATTTGAATTATTTTTGGCGGCAATCCTTCCCCTTCCGCGGCGTCTTTATCATGCACTCTCATTTCTCTTACAAGAAACCTAAAATTTTCTGCTTCTCCTCGAATCTGAGACGCGACATCGCGCAATTCATCCGCGTCTATCCACTCGCCCTCTGTCAATAATTTCTCCAATAATCCAACCGCTTCGCCATATGCCTTTTCAATTTCAACGAATCTTTGTTTGTGCATCGTCTCACTATCCTGCGCTTCGCGCGCCTGTATTCTGTTAAGAAGCTCACGCTTTGCCGCTTTCGCCGGCTCTATTAATCTTCGCAATTCCGCGGATGCGCTTTCCACTGGCGATGATTCTTCTTTTTTTTCAACTTTTTCTTTTAACTTAAAATTTGCTTTTTTCGGCTTGTCTTCTTGCTTGTTACTTAATGCCTCCCATGAAAATTTTGGCATAAATTTAAAATTAAATATTAAATTAAATATACAACTGCGGAAACGGTTCCATTTACTTTCCCCCTTAAAATAAGGGGAAAAAGGGGGTTATTAAGACGGTTCGTATTTAAGGATTTCTTTCTTGTCTTCATCGGATAAAATCCGACGCTGATGAAGTTTTTCCACGAGCAAACGCAATTTGCCGTCCTCCAAATATATTATAAACGATGCTTTTGATTATTGCAAATTATACTTTTCCATGTTCTCATCAGCCATGGATTGGATTTTTTTAATTATCACTTGCCCTTTATCTGATTTAAATAAATGCTTATAACGGCCTTGCAATTTCAGATATTCTTCGACTTTTGGCCGCGGGACCGGACATTTGACCGCGTCCAATAATTCGCCATTGACGAACTCAACGACAGGATAAACACCGGTTTGCTGCGCCAAGCGCGCGATTTTAATCGTGTCTTTCGCGTCCGTGTACCAGCCAGGGACGCAGGTGACTAAAATCTGCAAATACTTAGGGCCGGCGAGTGTCAGCGCTTTTTTAACTTTATTTTCAATGTCAACGACGTTAGCGATTGTCGCCGTCCCGGCGTAAACGCAACGATGCGCGAGCGCGATAGCAATCATGTCTTTTTTCATCAATTCATTACCAAATGAATTCGTGTCCGGCGGCGTTGTCGTCGTGTTCGCGCTGAAAGGCGTGGCGCCGCTCGCTTGCACGCCAGTATTCATATAGGCCTCGTTGTCGAAACAAACATGCAAAATGTTTTCTCCGCGCTCCCAACTGCCGGAGAGCAAACCAAAGCCAATATCGAAAAACGCGCCGTCTCCGCCCCACGCCATAACATTAATTTTGCCCGCCTTGTCATCCTGCGCTTGTTTTTGTTTGTCATCCTGAGGTGCGAGTCCCGATGTAAATCGAGACGAGCCTCGAAGGATCTTCCTTTTTGTTTTCAGCGCCGCCCAAACTCCCGCCGCCACGGCCGAGGCGTTCTCGAAGTTCGCGTGAATCCACGGCACTTTGAACGAACTAGTCGGAAACTTCGAGGTCGTTACCTCCGAACAACCAGTGGCGTTGACGATGATGGTGTTTGAACCAGCCGCGTCCAAAACATGGCGCATCGCCAAAATCTCGCCGCAACCCGCGCACGACGAATGGCCGGGATTAAGTAAACTATTAAATAGCATTTTATCGGTCATATCATTTTAGTACGCAAGAAGCATTTTTATTGTACAAACTTGTTGGATTACCCGCGCAGATATATCCCTTAGTTTCATCGCAGTCACTATCCAAATCACAGTCACAGGAACCGCCATCACAATCACCATCCAACCATCCATCTACATTTTTGCAGTCGCTATTATCTTCTTCATCAGTACAAGCTTTTGGTGCTTGAACACAAATTGGTTGATCAGCAAAATCATCCTCATCAGTGCATATTAACTCGGCGCCGCATGAGCTATCGTTACTAGGATCACACTTCATTTTTTCAAGACCAGCTAATTCGCAAACATTTTTTGAACCTGTTTTATCGCAATAATAACCCACTTCACAATCACCGTTTATTGAACATAGAGCATCCGTTTGCCCTTTTACACTGCAAACTCCTGTCACGCTGTTGCAAATCAATCCTGATTCTGTTTTGCAATCAGAATTTGTTTTACAAACATCGCCTTTCTCTCCCTTGCTTCCAGTGCCAGCATTCTTGGCAATGTCACAATCAACTTTCAAAGCATCCTTAGTTGCCCCTCCCTCACAATCAAAAAAATCTTTCGTGATATTAATATCCCAGTGAATACCGTTCGGAGCTGATTTCAATTGGTCCCACGTCAATGCTGAAATTGAAAAATAGGTCAACTTTTTATTACTTGCGTCCAAGGAAGCGCTGTACATATTTCCATTGCAAATCGCGATTGGCCCAACTTCATTTTTACCAGTATAATTTTTTATTGACGGCGCCGCGATAAAATCATCGTCTATCGTCGCTACCAGCCAGCCAAAATCAGCATCATTAACTGAAATCCAAAGATAAACCCTATCGCTCGGCTGTAATTTGGACACATTAGGACCCGTCATGTCAACAATGTCTTTTTTCTCAATATAATATGAGAATTTATTTTGTCCGATGGGAATTATAGAAGTCATACCGATCGAATCACCTTCAATATCAAATCTCTTTAACATTAATTCATCAACATAAAACCCCTTTGTAGCTACTGCTTCTTTTAATTGCCCGCAACCAAGAAGCGTAGAAAAACCCGGATAAATAATTTCTCCGTACATCAGCACTGATTTGCATTGATAATCTCCTGTCTCAACCATTTTAATGCACGCGAGTCCGGTGTTGCCGCAACTTGTACTCGTGCATTTTTGACCCGCGACTTGCTTGGTAGTATCAGAGCCAGCGTACTTTAAATCAAATTCCTGACCGCAAGTATTATTTGTTTTCCAATTCGGTGTATCCACGGTATAGCCCTGCTTCTCCGCTTCATCGCAAGTCAGTTCTTTGATCATTCCTTGCTCCTTCACCACTTCAATTTTAACCGGCTTCAACGAGATGAAATTCGGATTAATGGTATTTAAAAGAATATACGAGCCCAAAAGTAAAATCAAACCAATGACCGCGCCGCTGATAAAATCTCGGCCGGTTTTTACCATATTCTGATTTATGCCGGCGAGTGAATATACCACTCCGCCGAGCATAATCATAAACACGGCTAAAATCGAACCCAAGACAACCGCATAACGATAAGCGGCGCCGATGTACATCGCGATCCAAGGAATGTTCAAACAAGTCTTGCTTTGTTTCGTTTGACAGACATCCGACGGATCAGTTGCTTTACACTCTTCCGGGCATGGCTCGAAACTAAATGTTTTTAATTCTGCCGGCAAATCCCAAAACGGTACGCGAATAATAGCGCCGGTAATATCAGGCGCGCCCTCGTCCGCCGCGAATACTGCTGGAACTAAAACAAAATAGCTTAAACTAAAAATCTGCGACAAAACAACAAGCGCGGAACAAATGATAAATACTTTTTTTATTGATAATTTCATAATGATGTTTATTGCCTGTCATGCTTCGAGAGCCTCAGCATGACAAAGGCCGTCTTTTTGTCACCCTGAGGTTCTCGAAGGGTGACAAATTTATTTTTTATCTTGGCCGTATATTCTTCTATCCAACGAACAAAACGCCGTCCTTATTATCCTGAACTTTTTTATATATATCGAAAATATGCTGACGTGTCACGTCGCGTCCGCCGAGACCGACGATAAACGACTGGACTTTTTTGTCGTTTCTAACTAATGCTTTAATCTCTGTCGCTAAAATCCCCTCTTGTCCCAACGAAATATTTTTATCAATCACCGCCGCGTATTTTGCTTTTGATAATTGACTCACTACTTCTTCTTTCGGAAACGGCCGAAAACATTTTATCTTTATCACCCCTGCTTTTTGTCCGGCCGCGTTCAGTTCATCCACCGCGTCTTTGATTGTTCCCACGATTGAACCCATGGCCGCGAAAACAATCTCGGCGTCTTTATCACCATAATATTCAACTAACTCTGAATTGCCGCGTTTGAAAGTTTTTTTAAAGTTTCCCAATTCTTTTTTTATTATTTCCATTGAACTGACTAAATCATTAAATAAATCTTGCCGAATCTCTAAGTAATCGGCCGGCGTGGCGAAACAACCCAAACTGACTGGACTTTTCACGTTTAAAATCTGGCCGGCCGCTGGCGCGTAATTCGGCAAAAAACACGCTACCTCTTTTTCCGATGGAATATCAACCGGCTCAAAAGTGTGCGTCAAAACAAAGCCATCCATGTTAACCATAACCGGAATTTTTACTTGCTCGCTGATTTTGTACGCCAGCAAATGAAAATCCACTGCTTCCTGATTGTCTTCCGCGAATAGCATTATCCAGCCGGCGTCGCGAATTGTCATCGCGTCCTGCTGGTCATTCCAAATGTTGATTGGCGCTGACACCGCGCGGTTGGCGCAAGTCAAAACCACGGGCAGACGCAGGCCGGCGATGGTGAATAAAACTTCGGTCATTAACAACAATCCTTGCGAGCTGGACGCGGTGTATGTTCGAACGCCGGACGCGGAAGCGCCGAGAACAATGGACGCGGCGCTAAATTCGCTTTCCGCGCGGACAAATTCAAAATCCGCTTCGCCTTCTGCTTTAAACTTGGCGAGTTCTTCAACGATATGCGTCTGCGGGGTAATCGGATAAGCCGCCACCACCGCCGGACGACATAATTTTATCGCCTCCGCGACTGCTAATGATCCCTCGATGCACTTTCTCATAAACTCAAAGTTACAAGTTTAAAGCGCAAAATCTAATTTTAGGTGGTAGTTTGTAGTGAGTAGGTTGTAGTTATATAAGACTACCACTACTCACTTTAATATTGCTCCAATTCATGCGTCAACTTATTCAACATTCGCATAACTTCTTTCAATAAAGAATCAATTTTTGTAAAATCCAAAACGCAATCATTTAAAACACGCTTCGCAATTTCAATTTGAGTCTCCAGCTCCGCATCCGAAGCATATGCCATTAATAGAAACTGCCTGTAATCTTTTTTAGTGCTTCGCCGGCTTCCCTCTGCGATATTAGACGGTATGGATATGGCGGACCGTTTGGTTTCGCGAGCTAAAATGTACAACTCCTCACGAGGATATTGCTTTGTTAATTTATAAACTTCTGCTATCAGTTCCATGGATTTTTGCCAAACTATCAAATCTTTATATGAATTGATAGCACTCTTAAATTCCATATTATTAATGTTCTTCTCAATTAATCTACTCACTACAACCTACTCACTACAACCTATCTTCTCTCCAATTCCATAGTAATCGCCTTAACTAGACATTCTTCCGCGCAGATGCCGCATCCTTTGCAATAATCTAAATCTTTTTCAAAATATATTTTTTTTGACTTCTCGTCTTTGACGGGAAAAACACAACCTTCCGGACAAACACGAGCGCAAGTTCCGCAGGCAATGCATTTTTCATGGTCAATCAAAGGATAATACACGCGCCAGTTGCCGGTTTTGCAATCTTTGGTTGTGCCGGGAGAGACGGCGAGGTTTATTTTCATAAATAAATTCAAGTAAAAATATATAGCTTAGAATTCTAAATTCCAATATCTATTTTTAGGAAAAATCCGAATATCGAAATTCTAAACAAATCTCAATTCTTCAATATCTAAATTTTAAACAGTTTATAGAATGCTTTGTAAAATTATAATTTTGGAATTGGAATTTGTTTAGGATTTCGAATTTAGAATTTAGGATTTGTTTAGAAATTAGGATTTCGGATTTCGAATTTGTCAAGAAATTAGGATCTCGAATTTAGGATTTTTTCACCAGACGATACGCCTCCTCCATCGCCGCCACGTTGCTTTCTGCCACTTTATTATCTTTGCCGCCGAATTTTTCCGTTACCGCGCGGGTGAGCCCGGCTAAACTGACTGCCCCGGTCATGCCCGCGAACGCGCCGATTAAAGCAGTATTGATAAACGGTTTGCCGATTTTTTCAATGGCGATTTTTGTCGCCGGTATGTTAACGATATTTTTATTTTTAATCTCCGGCCAGTTCGTTTTTTCCGAATTAATCAACACGGCGTAGCACTTCTCAATGCCAATCAGCACTTGCGGATCGAAGACGACCAAACTCGCGTCCTGAATAATCACGTATTCCGGCGAATAAATCTGCTCCCGCAGACGAATCGGGGTTTCGGCGATCCGACAGAACGCCATTACCGGCGCGCCGCGCCGCTCCACGCCGAAAGAAGGAAACGCTTGGGAAAATTTCCCATCGCAAAAAGCGGCGATGGCCAAAAGTTCCGCCGCCGTCACCGCTCCCTGGCCGCCCCGTCCGTGGATCCTAATTTCCATCATCTTTTTCATAAATCTTTTTCGTAGATCCGAATAAATTTATCAATTATTTCGCGCCAGGTTTCGATTGGAATCGCGCCTTGGAGTTTAAATCCATTGACAAAAAACGTCGGTGTGCCGGCCACTTCGCCGTCTTTCGCCGCGTAATAATCTTTTTTGATTTGCGCCTGCGTCAGCGGGTTCGACAGACATGATTCAAACTTTTTTTTATCCAAGCCAAGCTCTGTCGGCGCTGACTTCAACTTTTCGACAGAGATATCGCCTTGATTCTGAAACAAATAATCATGAAACAGCCAAAACATCCCTTGCTTATGCGCACAAATTGACGCCAGCGCCAGGTCCGCGGAACTTTCCGCGAAAACAGGATAATTTCGCCAATACACTTTTATCTTATCCTTGTATTCAGCGGCTACTTGCTTTAGAACCGCAGCTTCTTCTTTCGTGCGCGAGCAATTAAAATCACCAAACTCGACAATCGTAATTTTCGCATCTTCCGCCCCTATAGATGGACTCATTGAATCAACGAAATACGCCATTTTATACGGCGCTTGTTTTTCCAGCGCCTCCGCGCTGATAAATTCGCCGGATTTAAATTGCTTGTAAACTTTATACAATTGGAAAAAATAAAACGGCAAAAAAACGAGAAACAGCGCCAAAAACGCGAGGATGATTTTTCCCCACCATTCAACGTACCATGGCCGCGTTTTTTTTAACAAATCTATCTTCTGCTTCGGCATAAGTGATTTAATTATAACATAAAACAAAAAAAACAGAAAAACCAAAAAACGAAAAAACTTAAAAAGCTTCTTAGCTTCTTAGCTTTTTGCTTATTAGTATTTTTCCTGTCTAAGTTGCCTAATAAGCTACCACCTAAGAAGCTACCTCGTCTAAATTGCCTAAGAAGCTAACAAGCTACAACCTACCACCTACTCCCTCATAATTGACATTCCCTTTCCCCTTTGATATACTGCCTACTGACATCAGACTTAAAACTATGGCAAACATCTTTACCATCATTCAAGTATCTTGCGCTGTGTTGTTAATCGCGCTAATTTTACTGCAAAACCGCGGCGGCGGCTTGAGCGGCATTTTTGGCGGCAGTGAAATCGCCAATGTCTATCGGACCAAACGAGGCGTTGAGCGCGGCATCTTTATTTTAACTATTATCTTCTCCATATTATTTTTAAGCTCTTCTCTGGCTAACATCTTGGTGAGGGCTTAATTTCTCATCATCAGCGCTGGCGGAGGCATTGCCCCGCGCCTGACGGCCCTTTGGCGAAATATTAACGCGATAATTTAAATTGTGATTTCTCTAAAATTCATTTTGGACAAATTTTTGTCTTTTCAATTAAAAATCAAAGCCCGGCTGGCGAAACGGAAAACAAAACGATTTCATAGCCACGACGAATACCTGGTGCGGAAACTGCGAATGAAAAAAAGATTGCCGTCTTGGCCTCAATTAAAATTGACGGCCCTCTTGCTTTCACCGCTCGAAAAAATAATCATCCGCATATTAAGCGGGCTAATTATCATCGCTCTCGCTTCATTTCTGATAAATTTTTATTGGACACATTCGGAGCTGCTGCCTAAAAACGGCGGCAGTTACACCGAGGCGCTAGTCGGCTCACCGCGATATTTGAATCCCCTCTACGCCCAAGGCAATGACGTTGATTTGGATTTGACGACTCTGATGTTTGCCGGACTTTTTAAATTCACTAACAAAGGGCTGGAAAAAAATTTGGTGGAAAACTACGAAGTCAGCAACGACCAATTAACCTATACCCTGCGCCTCCGCCAAGACGCGCTTTGGCATGACGGTGAAAAATTGACGGCTGACGACGTTATCTTCACCTTCGCCCGCGTCACCAATAATAAATCAAAAACGCCGCTATATTTTAATTTCCAAGGAATTAACGTGGAAAAAGTTGATGACTACGCCATCCGCTTCACGTTAAAAACGATGTTCGCGCCGTTTCTGGAAAGTTTGACGGTCGGAATTTTGCCGGAACACGTTTGGAAAAACATTTTGCCGGAAAACATGATGCTAGCCGAATATAATTTAAAACCCATCGGCAGCGGACCGTACGAATTCCAATCGTTTTTAAAAAATAAAAACGGAAAAATTAAAAGCTACCAGCTCGTCCGGAACGAAAAATATTACGCCGGCGTCGCGCACATCGAAGAGCTGACATTTAAATTTCACGATAATTTCGAACAAGCGGTGGAATCCCTGAACAACAAAAAAGTTGACGGTTTGAGCTATTTGCCGAAAGAAATCCGCGGCCGCATCATTAACAATCGCAATTTGAATTTCAACTTATTGCAATTGCCACAATACACCGCCGTGTTTTTCAATTATGACAAGAATCCGATTCTGAAGGACTTGACCCTGCGAAAAATTTTATCGCACGCCGTCAATAAAGAAAAAATCGTGAACGAAATTTTAAACGCCGAAGCGCAAATCATTGACGGCCCGATATTGCCGGGGGCGCTTGGCTACAACGCCGAGACGGTCAAATTCCCGTTCAACGCGGAGCACGCGAGAAACGAGTTGGAAAAACTCGGCTGGAAACTGACGGAATACAAACCGGAAAAAAAGGAAGAAGATAAATCAGAAAAACTGACTGAAACAGAGGCCTTTCCTTATCCCGTGCGCCAACTGAAAAACCGTTATTTAGAATTCAGCTTAACGGCGGTTAATCAGCCGGAAAGCGTGAAAATCGCCAAAGAACTGCAAAAGGACTGGCAGCAAATCGGCGCCAAAGTTAATTTAAATTTAATTAATACAGAGACCGCGCAAAACATTATCAATGAACGCGAATATGAGACCTTGCTCTATGGCCAAATTCTCGGCTATGACCCTGATCCATTCCCATTTTGGCATTCCTCGCAAAAGACGTATCCGGGGTTGAATTTCACTTCGCTGAACCATCCGGATGTTGATAAATTGCTGGAAGACGCGCGGAAAATCGGCGACGACAAGGCGCGGGCGGAAAAATACAAAAAGTTCCAGGCCCTGATCGCCGAATCCGTGCCAGCGATTTTCCTTTTTAATCCCACTTATACTTATCCGCAAAATAAAAAAATCAAGGGCTTCAATATAAAAGAAATTATTGTTCCCGCCAACCGCTTCAACCAAATCAATGAATGGTACATTAAAACAAAGAGGGAGTGGAAATAAAAGCAGGGTGTAGGTGGTAGTGGGTAGTGAGTAGAATCTCGGAACATTTTGATTACAAAAAATCTCTACACCCTACAACCTACCACCTACCACCTAACTAATCTTAATTATATTTTAAAATGGTGATTTCTATTTTTCTATTTTTATAATTTTATATTTTTATATTTTTAATTCTTATGATTCAACACAAACGACAACGGCCAAATTATCCGCGCCGGCCAAGGCCGACGTTTAACCGCGGAACCTTTTTTCAGCGCAAAAAAATCGGCAGCGCCAACGCCTTGCGCATTATGGTTCTCGGCGGGCTGGAAGAAGTTGGCCGCAACATGACGGTCTTGGAATATGGCGACGACATCGTCATCATTGACATGGGGCTCCAGTTTCCCGAGGAAGACATGCCGGGCATTGATTACATTATTCCGGACATTACTTATCTCAAATCCAAGGCGAAAAACATCCGCGGCGTGATTATCACGCACGGCCATTACGACCACATCGGCGCGATTTCCCATCTAATTCCGGAATTAGGCGACCCGCCTGTTCTAACCGCGAAACTCACCGCCGGACTGATTAAAAAACGGCACGAGGAATTTAACAAAACGCCGCTCAAAATCGGCGTGGTTGATCCGGATAAAGACCGCTTGCGGCTCGGAAAATTCGAAGTGGAATTTTTCCGCGTCAACCATAGCATCCCCGACAGTTTTGGCGTGGTTTTACATACTCCGGTCGGCACGGTCGTGCATACCGGCGACTTCAAAATTGATTTGAGCCCGATTAACGACAAGCCGATTGATTTAAACCGTCTCGCCCAAATCGGCGGCCGCGGCGTGCTCGCGCTGATGGCGGACAGCACGGACGCGGAGCACCGCGGACATCAAATCTCCGAAGGCGAAATCACCAGTTCGATTGAAACGATTTTTCAGCAAGCGACGGGACGAATTATCGTCGGCACCTTCGCCTCGCTCATCAATCGCATCCAGCAAATAATTTCCATCGCGGAAAAATATAATCGCAAAGTGTATCTCGACGGCCGCAGCATGAATGCAAATATTGAAATCGCCCGTCAGCTCGGTTATCTAAAAATCAAACCCGGCACGCTGGTTGAAGAAGGCGATGTTAAACGGCTACCGGACGAGAAAATAGTGATTCTCGGCACCGGCGCCCAAGGCGAGAAATCCGCGGTTTTGAAACGCATCGCCAACCGAGAGCATAAATTCCTTAGCGTCAAACCAGGCGATTCCATTGTTTTTTCTTCTTCCGTCATTCCGGGAAATGAACGGACCATCCAAAATTTGAAAGACACTTTTTACCGGCAAGGCGCGAAGGTTTATCATTATCAAATGATGGACATTCACGCCGGCGGCCACGCCAAGCAAGAGGACTTAAAACTGATTATCCGCTTGCTGATGCCGAAATATTTTATTCCCATTTCCGCCAATCACTATATGCTCCGCATCCACGGCGAATTGGCTGAAAGCGTCGGCATTCCCAAAGAAAACATTTTCATCGCCATGAACGGGCAAGTGATGGAATTCGTCAAAGGCGATAATCAAAAAGAAACAACCGGCCGCTTGACCGAAGAAAAAGTGCCGACTGAATATATCATGGTGGACGGGCTCGGCGTCGGCGATGTTTCCAACATCGTGCTCCGCGACCGGCGGATGATGTCCGAAGACGGCATGTTCGTCATCATCGCTACGGTTAAAAAACGCGGCGGCGAACTGATCGGCAGTCCGGACATAATCTCGCGCGGATTCGTTTACATGAAAGAAAGCAAAAAACTGATTGAAGAAGCGCGGACGCTGGTGCGGAAAATTTGCGGCAAAAAGCTGAACACTGCTTTCGACGCGATGGAGCTTAAAAATAAATTGCGCGACAGCTTAGGTCAATTCCTGTATCAACGCACCAAGCGCCGGCCGATGGTTTTGCCGGTGGTGATTGAGGTGTAAAAAATATTTTAAAGGACCGTAGGGACAGAGCACTGCCCTGTCCCTACTTCAAAAAATTTCGGAGAACCCATCTTTAATTAGACAAATTAAATAGCGCCCCGATGTTGCGTCGGGGCGCTGTGATTTTTAAATCAATTTGCCATCCGAAGAGAAAACACTGAATTTGAAACATTTAACAGTCCGCGAAATACCTTTCTCTTTTTCATAATAAACACGGCAATCGCCATCCGTCCAGTCATAATCAACGCACGCGACAAACTCTCCATCCTTGCCAAAAGCATTTTGGATTTTTACATTAAACCTAATCACTCCTCCGAGCTCATGAATTTCAACGCCGACAATAGGGCCATAATAAACTCTCACTGGGCCGGTTTCAAATTCCACGGCCAGGCGGTAAAACCCATTCAAAATTTTGAAAACGTCTCGCTCTTTATTAATCGTCCCATACGGAAACAACTTTTTCAACGACGCCTGAATCTTTGCTTTCATGCTTTCCTCCTTGTTAAGGTCCACCTGCTCATTTGAGCATAATCAACTTAAATCCAAATGTCAATACTGGCGTTTTCATGGCTGTTTGCTATAATTTAAATACGGATTACGTCCTTCGAGGCTCGTCCCGACTTTACGTCGGGACTCGCACCTCAGGATGACAATTGCGTTCTTTCTGTCACCCTGAGGCTCTCGAAGGGTGACAGTGTCGTGGTTTGAGAGCCTCACCATGACACTCTGGTACGGATTTTTGAGACAGATGGTCAAAGGTTTTTATTTGTAACATTCGTAGTGATAAGCTTGCCCTGAGCTTGCCTGCGGTGAGCTTGTCGAACCCGTCGAAGGGTAATTTGTAGCAATTTTCATTTTTTAATTTCTTAATTTTTTATATTTTTAATTTTATGAAACGCATCCTCTCCGGCATCCAGCCGACCGGCATCATCCATCTCGGCAATTATTTCGGCGCCATTCATAACTGGCTCGCCTTGCAAAAAAAATTTGATTGCGTTTTTTTCATCGCCGACCTGCACGCTTTAACTGTTTATCAAAAACCAGAAGAATTGCGGCGTAACACGCTTAATCTTTTGAAAATTTATCTCGCCTCGGGACTGAATCCGGACAAACACATTATTTTCAGACAATCGGACGTTCAAGAGCACATTGAACTGGGTTGGATTTTGAATTGCGTGACGCCGATCGCTGAACTTGAACGAATGACTCAATTCAAAGATAAATCCAAACAGCATAAAGAGAATATCAATGCTGGATTATTCACTTACCCCTGCCTGATGGCGGCGGATATTCTGCTTTACGATACGGACTTTGTCCCAGTTGGCGAAGACCAGGTTCAGCACGTTGAGCTGACGCGCGCCATCGCGCAAAAATTTAACAACCTTTACGCTGACATTTTGAAATTGCCGCAAGCGAAAATAAATAAAATCAGCGCGCGGCTCAAAGGGCTGGATAATCCGGAAAAGAAAATGAGCAAGAGCGCTGCTTCTGAATATAATTACATCGCTCTAACCGACTCTGCTGACTTAATTCGTAAAAAAATAAAAAAAGCAGTCACTGATTCTGGTTCAGAAATAAAATATGGCGCTGACCGTCCGGCAATTTCTAATCTGATGACGATTTACTCGTTGACAACGGGCTTGGACTTCAGCCAAATCGAAAAAAAATTCAATGGTAAGGGCTATGCTGATTTCAAGTCGGACTTAGCGGAACAAATCGTTAAATTCACCCAGCCGATTCAAAAGAAATTCCAGGCCGTCTCCGACGATCAAGCGGAAAAAATATTATCCGACGGCGCCGAGCGGGCGCGAAAAATCGCCGGACAAAAGATGGAGCAAATCAAGGACGCCGTTGGGTTGTAAATAATAATAATGACGGTAGGGAACGCATATATGCGTTCCCTACCGATAAAAAATTGCGGCATCTCACAATTCATCCAACAATTTAAATCCGCGGTAACAAGAATAATCAATAAACATCGCCATATTTCTTTTCAATGGCAAAAATCATATTTTGATCGCGTTTTGCGCGATGATGACGAATTGGAGCACGCCCGTTGGTATATTCAAAATAATCCGCGAAATTGGCGCCGCGATCGCAATAATATTTAAAAAATAAAAACCGCCAGATTGTGAATCTGCGGTTTCACTTTTTAAAAATCAGGAAGGTCAACATCAAAAATTGCTTCAGCAACAGCGCTAGCGACATTACCAACAGTTTCAACAATACCTTCGGCGACGTCGGCAGCCGTTATACTGGCCGTAACCTTGTCTTCCCTTTTCGGTTTCTTTTTCTTTAACGAATTATCCTCGGCGCCGACGACCTCTTCGTCTTTATCCATGCCAACCTCCGCCTGCCAGAGGGCAGGAACAATCAAATAATAAATCAACTCGGCAACAAAGTCAATAAAAAAAGCCCTAAACAAGCGAGTAAGCCGGATTCTGTTTACCCCGCAAAATGCGGGGTTTTAACTGCCATCTATCTGGACCCCGCCTCGCGGCGGGGCTCATGCGGGCTACCAAACTTGCCCTTGCATTCAGGTAAGTATTTAGCCGTTTCACCCGCTATGTTTCCATAGCGATTAACCCCGAAGGGTCCCGCGCGAATCGCTTCTCGCGGCGTCACTGTTCGCAACTCTATCTCACGATCGACAGGGATTACCTGCTACCCGTGTCAATTTAATGGCTGAATGTCCGGACTTTCCTCCCCGCCTCGACATTAGTCGAAGCAGAGCGGCAGTGCTGCTTGTTTAAGGCCCAAAGATTATAGCCAAAATCCATTATTTTGTCAATTGTTAAAAAAATGCTACAATAATTGCGATGGACAAAATATATGAAAAAACAAGCAGAACTTTTTTTTACTTTTTTAAAAATCCCGCTTGATTATTTAACTTTAATCCTGGCAGCTATCATCGCCTACTCCATCCGCCATTTTCAACCAGTGCAAGAAATCCGGCCGGTAATTTTTGATCTGCCGACAAAAAATTATCTATCCTTTGTCCTTTTGATCGCCGCCATTTGGTTAGTATTTTTCGCCTGGGCGGGACTTTACTCGTTCGCCAAACGAAAAATCACCGACGAACTCGCGAAAATCATTCTCGCCTGCTCGACTGGAATGACCGCCATCATCATTTACATGTTTTTCGTGCGCGAACTTTTTTCTTCGCGTTTCATCGTGCTTGCCGCTTGGATTTTTAGCATTATTTTTATCATCATCGAACGCGGAGTAGTCAGAAAATTTCAGAATTTGACGCTGAAACATGGCTGGGGCAACCATCACGTGGTGATTGTCGGCAATGATAAAAATACTGAGGAAATTATAAAAACATTCAGAGAACAGCCGCAACTCGGCTATAAAGTCATTGCTCATTTGGAAAAATTTGACGAAGACGATAAAGAAAAACTTTTAAAATCGCACGAGGAAAAAGGCATTGATGAAATCATTCAGACCGATTCGAGTTTGCCTCGACGCGTTTCGAGCGCGCTCCTTGATTTCACTTATGAACACAATATTATTTTCAAATACGCCGCCGGCCAATTCGAATCAAGAACCACGAACGTCGAGGTCCACATGATCGCCGGCGTGCCGCTGGTGGAAATCAAAAAAACCAAACTGGACGGCTGGGAAAAAATCATTAAACGGGTGATTGATTTTATTTTCAGCACTATTTTGATTGTCATCTTAAGTCCGCTTTTAGTTTTAATCGCTATTCTGGTGCGACTAGAGAACTGGGGGCCGGCGATTTATAAAAACGAACGGGTCACGACGCGCGGCACTTTCAATGTTTACAAATTCCGTTCAATGTACGTGAAATATTGCACCGGCCAGCAATTTGAAAAACAAACTGACCAAAAGAAGGCGTTAGAATTCGAACAAGCGTTAATTAAAAAACAATCTGAGCGGCACGGTCCGGTTTATAAAATTTTGCATGACCCACGCCGGACGATAATCGGACGTTTTTTGGAATGCACTTCTTTGGACGAATTGCCGCAATTGTTCAATGTCTGGCTCGGCCAGATGAGTTTGGTCGGTCCGAGGCCGCACCAGCCGCGGGAAGTGGAAAAATACGAGAAGCATCATCGCCGCGTGTTTGATATAAAACCCGGCGTAACCGGACTGGCGCAAATTTCCGGCCGCAGCGACTTGGATTTTGAAGAAGAAGTCAAACTTGACACTTATTACATTGAAAATTGGTCGCTGAAATTGGACTTTTGGATTTTGCTGAAAACCCCTTGGGGCGTGCTGACAAGAAAATCAAAAGTATAGAGGCAAAAAGTAGGGACGGAATTTAATCCTGCCCCTACTTTTATTTTCTGAAGAACTCTAATCGCGATCCGCTTGTTTTTCGCGGAAAAAATTTTCATCGTAGCTATGGCTACGACTCAAATTTTTTCACGCTCCAAAACTTCGCAGCTCATCGATTTTTTCTTATTTCTTAGTGCGTTTTCATAATGTGATGTCCATAATTGATCTAATTAACCTAATAAATGCCCAATGACTAATGATTGAATGTCAAAATTTTAGAGATTTGAAAAATGAAAATTTAATTAGATATTAAATCAATTCAACTCTAATCTCCAATTTCTAATCTAACCTCCAATCTCCAACCTCTAACTTCCATTATTTATGAACGTCGCCTTAGTGCACGACCATTTGACGCAAGACGGCGGCGCGGAAGAAGTCGTCAAAGCGCTGATTGACATTTTTCCGCAAAGCCCTGTTTACACCATTGTCTTCGACAAACAAAATGTGGACTCTTTTTTTCATGACAAAAACATCATTCCTTCCTTTATTCAAGCGTTTCCCTTCGGCGTGAAAAAATATCAATGGTTCTTGCCTCTCATGCCTGCCGCCACCGAGCACCACAATCTCAATAATTATAAATTGATTTTCTCCAGCTCGTCTATTTTTTCCAAAGGCATTATTCCGCCGCCAAACGCCACCCACATTTGTTATTGTCACACGCCGCCGCGCTTTCTCTGGACCGACAGCCATAATTATCTGAAAGAACTCCAACAAAATTTTTTAATCAAAAAATTCCTGCCTCTCATTCTGACCAAATTGCGACAATGGGACAAGGTCGCCGCCGAGCGCGTTGACCACTTTATCGCCAATTCGCGAGAAGTGCAAAAACGGATTAAAAAATACTATAACCGCGACAGTGAAATCATCCACCCGCCGGTGGAAACGCGGAAATTTCATGTCGCCGGCCGGACGGAAAATTATTTTCTGGCCGGCGGCCGGCTCGTCGGCTATAAACGATTCGACCTCGCCGTCAGCGCTTTCAATCGCTTAAACATAGCGCTGAAAATCTTCGGCGACGGCCCATTATTAAAAAGATTAAAAGCCAGCGCGAAAAGCAACATTCAATTCCTCGGCAAGGTAACGGATAAAAAACGCGCTGAACTGTACAGCCATTGTTTGGCGTTTCTCAATCCGCAATTAGAGGATTTCGGCATCACGGCGGTAGAGGCGATGGCTTCTGGCCGGCCGGTGATCGCCTATCGCGCCGGCGGCGCGCTTGAAACAGTCGTCGAGAGCAAAACCGGCGTCTTTTTTGAAGAGCAAACGTGGGAAGATTTGGCGGATAAAATTTTACGATTCAATCCGACTGATTATAATCCAAATCAAATTCGCGAACATTCTCTTCAATTCGACATCGAAATTTTCAAACGGAAAATCAAGGAATTTATTATCGCCAAGATGCAGTAGGGAACAAAAATTTTTGGTTCCCTGCCTCGAAC
This sequence comes from Candidatus Falkowiibacteriota bacterium, assembly GCA_016214755.1. Taxonomy (GTDB): domain Bacteria; phylum Patescibacteriota; class Patescibacteriia; order UBA11705; family JABHMO01; genus JACRNX01. The sequence goes on along the minus strand of JACRNX010000019.1, from coordinate 11,117 downwards.
TCATTAATTCGCGCTCTCTTTCCAAATTCTATTTTTTATTTTCTAGATTCTATTTTCTAAATCCATGCGTATCGCCATTGACATCCGTTGCCTGATGGAGAAAGAACTCACCGGCGTTGGCGAGTACACTTTTCATTTACTGAAACACCTTTTTGAAATTGACAATAAAAATCAATATTACCTTTTTTATAATTCGCGCCAAAACGTCCGGCCATATATTCCCAAATTCCCGAAAGACAATGTCCATTATTGCGAATTTAAATGGCCGAATAAATTGCTGAATCTGTCATTAATTTTATTTAATCGCCCGAGATTGGATTTATGGCTTCAGCGAAAACATGGAACGCCAGCGATTGACTTATTTTTCTTTCCGAATTTGTCCTTTTTCGCGGCGCGTTGTCCTTTTGTTATTACTGCGCACGACATAAGCTTTAAATTTTTTCCGGAATTTCTTGACTGGAAGCGCCGGCTTTGGCATAAAATAATTCAGCCGAAAAAATTGTTTCAAAGGGCGGCTAAAATTATCGCTGTTTCGAACAACACCCGTGAGGATTTGGCAAGCGCGTACGGGCTGAACCCGAAACAGATTATCACCATCCTTTCCGGCGTCGCCAATAATTATAAAATTATCAAGACGGACGACTGGCGTTTTAAAGAAATCAAAAAAAGATATTGCCTGCCGGACAAATTCATTCTATTTTTAGGAACGTTGGAGCCGCGAAAAAATCTGGAAACATTAATTGCCGCTTTTCAGTTGTTTTACCGGCAACATCCTGAATACAATTTAGTCATCGCCGGCAAGCGCGGCTGGAAATGCGCTGAAATAGAAAAAGATATCGCGCGAACGCCGAACGTCCTCTGCGTCCATTTTATTAAAGACGCCGAAAAACGATACTTTTACAACGCGGCCACAATGTTCATCTATCCATCATATTACGAAGGTTTCGGATTTCCGCCGCTTGAAGCCATGGCCTGCGGCTGTCCGACGATTATTTCAAACAATTCGTCGCTGACCGAAATCTGCGGCTCCGCCGCATTATTAATTAATCCATTTGACGTTAATGATTTAGTCCGCGCAATGAACGAAATGCTTATCCCAGAAGTAGCCCAATCCTATCGCGCGAAAGGCATTGAACGCGCGCGGCAATTTAACTGGTATACCACGGCGCAGAAATTGTTAAATGTCTTTAATGCCATAAAAGAGGAATTGTGTTGACAATCAAAAACACAGCTGAAAAAGGAAGCTACATCGCTTCCTTTTAATTTTTCAATTTTTGCTAAATTAAAATAAAATATTAGCTAATGATTGACTTCTAATTTAAAAAATGCTATAATTACTTAACTTTGTTCATTCAAATTTGTTCGAAGCGCCTGTAGCTCAGTTGGGAGAGCAGCGGACTTTTAATCCGTTGGCCGCGGGTTCGATTCCCGCCAGACGCACAATAATGGAAGTTGGGGGGTTGGAGATTGGAGGTTAGAGTACGTTTTTCACAAAGGAGAGGTGGTCGAGTGGCTTATGACGGCGGTCTACTAAATCGCCGGGGCGCAAGCTCCCGTGGGTTCAAATCCCACCCTCTCCTCAAATGCTCTATTCAGGAAAAAGGAAGGATGGCCGAGCGGCTTAAGGCGGTGGTCCTGAAAACCACTGGGGAGAAATCCTCCGTGGGTTCAAATCCCACTCCTTCCTCTTAAATTCAGTCGGATCCGTAGCTCAATTGGATAGAGCGCTCGTCTGATACGCGAGAGGTTCTGGGTTCAAGTCCCGGCGGGTCCACAATTATTAGAAGTTAGAAGTTGGAGGTTGGAGATTGGAAGTAGCCCCTGTAGACTAACGGCAAGGTCGCCAGCCTTTCAAGCTGGAGGAGGCGGGTTCGATTCCCCCTAGGGGCACAAAAATGGAAGTTGGAAATGGGAGCTAGGAAGTTGGAAGTCGAACAATCGGAGCGTGGCGCAGTCCGGCAGCGCGCTTGCTTTGGGAGCAAGATGCCGTAGGTTCGAGTCCTACCGCTCCGACTTGATCTAACCTTTGATTTTTAAACTTTGAACTTGAAACTTGGATCTTCTTCCGCCTTTGGCGAAAGTTTGGGGCGTCGCCAAGTGGAAAGGCAGTGGACTTTGGATCCACTTATCGCAGGTTCGAATCCTGCCGCCCCAGCCATGAATCACTCGGCACTTTGTGCCTCGGGTTCATGGTAAACCAACGAACCACTCCCCCGTAATGGCGGGGTCGGGTTCATGGTAAACCCAGTAGCGAAAAGTTCAACAAACTGAAAGGAGAAGAAATGAACGCGGGAGACGGGAAGGAGGGGAGACGGAAGAACACGTTGTTCTTCTGCGCTGTCGGGATTCTGGTCATAATCGGCTGCTTCATCGCGGCCGGCGGGCTCAAATGGCTCTTGGGCGTCCATTGACGCTTACGCCGCAGTTGGTCAAACCAACTGCGGCGTTCTTTTTTAAATAATGTTCTGACACATTTACGCATTACGCGCCCTTTCTTCATTGATTTCTTGTTTTTTTGTTTTCTTGTTTTTTTGTCTCTGTGCTATTGACAAAGTTATTTCTATAATGTAAGCTTATTTGAACTCCAAAAAGGAGGTTAGCGATGAATAAGTTCCTTAAAATCACAACAGTTTTTCTCGCGCTGATAATGACAAACTGCGAACCGCAATCAAGAAAATCAAGGGAGCCGATACAATTCAAACCCCTGCCTCCAAACCCGGCTGTTCCGAGAGTTGACCAAGAGACAGGGAAAATTATCTGCCCAGCTTGTCCGCCTTGCTCCGCCGACCAGTGTTCTGAGGACGAAAAGCAAAACCCGTGGAATACGAAATGCTATTACGCGGGCAAAACGCCGGACAGAGACATCCCTTTGCCGCCGCGCGACTTTGGCCATGGAATCTACTTTTTCCCGATTATCAAACAGGACTTCGCCAAAGCGCTGGCCATGTTTCTGAAAGCGCATCCAGAACTGCGCGTCGTCACTATCGCCGAAGATTCAGTCAGCGAACGCAATGGTTATTTCGTGGTTTTCGAGACACAACTAACAAGCACAACAGAGGAGAAATAAAATGGACAAACGCGCAATCTTGATTGTGTTGCTTTCACTGTTTTCACTTGCTTGCGAAAAAATCACCAGCCGCTAATCCCGAGAACATTGGCAAAACTAATATCCTTCTGCCAGTAGAATACGGCCAAGGTGTTTACTACTTTCCTTGCGTGGCCGCTGAATTCGCGAATTCATTGGCCACATTCATCAAACAACATCCTGAATTGGAAATAACGTCTATTGCTCCAGATGATAAAGGCGAGCGAAAAATGCAAAACGGTGGCTATATCAGCGGCTACTTCGTCGTCTGTAAACGCAAAAAAATCGGCGATGACTTTTTGCCATAAGGGGAGGAAAAAGGGGGGACCTCGAGAATAACCCCCCCACCCCCCTTATTCTAAGGGGGGAAAATCTGAAGGAGGTAAAAAATGGAACGAATCGCCGCCATCATTCTGATAATCGCTGTCTCCGCGTGCCTACCAAAAGAGGAAACAAGCAATCAAGGAAACACTTGCAAAGACCCCTGTCCGGAAATCGAAAAAGGGAATCCATGGAATTACGAATGTTACAATTCAGGAAAAAGTATCTTGAATACTGACGAAACAACGCTGATTCCGCCGCGCGACTACGGCAAGGGATTCTACTATTTTCCTGGATTTGGCAAACGATTCACTGAAGAATTGACTTTGTTTTTACGAAACCATTCCGAGCTGGAAGTAGTTACAATCTCTCCAGACTTGAATAGCGCACAAAGTTATCAACCATTGGGCTATTTCGTCTTTTTCAAAATGAAAAGCCGAAGTAATTAGACAATGATCACTCGACCGTTTCTGTCCACGACAGGGACGGTTTTTCATTTTAAATTCGACAGTAAATACGCCATAATACGACGTTATTTGACATTATAAAATAACTAAGTTAAACTAAGGATGAACTTAAGTTTAACTTAAAGTAGAGTAAAAAAATATGACTACCATCAAACTAAAAGAACTGCGGGAAAATCTGGGAGAGTACTGTCAAAAAGTAAAAACCGGACAATCCTTCATCGTCATTCGGCGCTCTGAACCAATCTTTAAAATCTCCCCTGTGAACGAAGGCGCGTGGGAAGAAGTAATTGATTTCACGAAAATCAAAAAAGGCGGAGTTGACGTTAAAGAAATATTAAAGCGGCTCTAATATGGATAAAATTTCAAAAGCCCTGCGACGATTGCGGCCGAAAGAGAAAACGAAAATTAAGATTCTATTAGAAAAAATTTTGCGCGGCGATTTTAGCCATATTGATATTACCAAATTAAAAGGCCGCGATGATATTTACCGCGTTCACCAAGGAAGCTTAAGAATCATTTTTTATAAAAACGGCGAGACAATAAGAATCCTGACGATAGAAAGGCGGACAGACATCACATATGCTTTTTAACATTACTATTCGTTATTTATGAACATCGCCATTGACGCCCGCATGTACGGCAACGAAGAATGCACCGGCATCGGCACCTACATAAAAAATTTGACGGACAATTTATTTGAAATTGACAAAGTTAATGAGTATGTTTTGTTTTTGCGCGAACCTGCTTATTCCAACTTCCAACCTCCAACTTCTCACGTTAATAAATGTCTCGTCACTCCAAGATGGTACAGTTATGCTGAACAAACCCTTCTGCCTTCTCAATTTATGAAGGAGGACTTTGATTTAATCCATTATCCTCATTTTAACTCGCCGATTTTTTTTCCGAAGAAGTCCGTTTGCACCATTCATGATTTGACTCCCCTTTTCTTTCCCGGACACAAGATGAATTCACTATTCCGCCGGCTGGCGTATCGCGCGGTTTTCGCTTCCACTCTACATAAGGCGTCGAAAATCATCGCTGTCTCGCAAAGCACAAAAGACGCGTTACTCAAACATTTTTCGATAAACCCCGATAAAATCACGATTATTTACGAAGGTGTGGACGAAAATTTTAAAATTATCAATGATTGTGGTATAATTAACAAAGTAAAAAATAAGTTTAACATCGCGAAACCATTCATTTTTTTCCTCGGCGTCTGGCGCGGCCATAAAAACATTGAGGGCTTGGTCAAAGCGTTTAATTTACTGAAAACCAAACACAAAATCGAGCATCAGCTCGTGCTCGCCGGCCGCGAAGACCTGCACTACACCAACGTCCGAGCGGAAATCAACGCTTCGCCGTATAAAAACGACATTATCACCACTGGTTATGTCAGCAATGACGAACTGCCAATCCTTTACAACGCCGCGGATGCGTTCGTTCTGCCATCGTTCATCGAAGGATTTGGCCTAATCGCCATTGAAGCGCAGGCATGCGGCTGTCCGGTTATCTCCACGAATACAACGTCAATGCCCGAAGTACTAGGAGATTCCGCACTGTTCTTCAACCCGAGTGATTGCGCTGAAATGGCTGACAAAATATTCCAAGTTTTAACTGATAAAGAATTAAAACAAAATATAATCGAAAAAGGGCTGAAAAACGCGAAAAGATTTAACTGGCGGCTCTGCGCCGAGCAAACGTTAGAAATATATAATGCAATTAATGATTAATGATCAACGTTCAATGATCAATAATACTCAATTTTGCCGTCTTTAAGCCGTACTTTTTACTTCTAATGTGCATATCACGGGGTCTGGGGCACTTCAATGAAGTTAAGCCCGAACTTGTCCCGCCACTTGTCACCCTGAGGCATGCACTGAGCTTGTCGAAGTGCTCTCGAAGGGCGACAAAAACTCTTCATCTGTCATACTTCGAGAACCTCAGCATGACAAAAAACGCTCCTCTCGCTATCCTTCGGAGAAAACCGTCTGCAAACAACCCTTGATTTCAAATACGAAAACAAAATGAATAAAAAAATAAAAAAAACCACGCCTAACATCCGCCTCAATAAACGCGACGCGCGAAGCGGCGAAAACCAAAAACCGAACGAGCCGCTCACCTTTGGTTTGCTCCAGCATGAAATAGACGGCATCCTCGCCCATCATCAAAAAGACACCAATCGCGAACTTGAGCAATCAGTCATGAAGGAATTGGCGAAACTCCTGCCGGCCGGCGAAACCATCGGCGTCAAACATCCTCATCATCACACTGACATTATCGTCAAACCAACGACCGCGCGCTCCAGCCATTCCTCTTTTGTTTTGGATTTAACCGAACTCGCCAAAAAACAGAAAGAAAAAGCAGAGAAGAAAAGAATCCTTTCACTGCTCAGACGGCGCGGCCGCGAACTACCCACTTCGTCCAAGTCCATGGCGAACGAAAAGCCGAAACACAAAGCCGCTGGAGAGCTGGGGCCGACGGTTATTTTCAGACACGAAGAGCGAATCGCTGTTTTAAATCATCTTCCGTCAAAACGACATTATGACGAGCATGGCGAACAATTCACCAAGGCGCCTTGGTTTTATCATTTAAATTTACCATACGATTGGCCAAAAAAAATCGTTATTTACACGTTTGGTTTCCTCCTATGCATCGCGCCGATCAAGGCCTTTGGCTATTATCATGAATTGAAAAATTCACAGGCAAAAATCGTGAATTACGCGACCGAAGCGTATGCCGACATAAAAATCGCCAGCCAAAATCTTCTTGACGAAAAGACCGGCGAAGCGCGCGAACAATTCGCGGCCGCTGAAAAAAATTTATTTGAAGCGGAAAACGAACTAGATAAAATTAACGCCGGACTTAAAATTCTCATCAATCTCATTCCGCGAACCGGACCAAATTTAGCTGACGCCGAGTACCTACTTGACGCCGGCGCGGCGGCGGCGGACATTGGCCAGCAAATCACCAACGCGTTCGAAGCGCTGAAATCGTCGGATAAAAAACTAACTGAACGTTTAGCGAACGCGGAAAGCGACATTTCGTCAATCGCCGGAAAAGTAAATAGCGTCAATTCGCTTATGAACAAAATCCGGCCAGAGGCGCTACCGGAAAACAAGCGCGCGCAATTCAGCCAAATTAAAAATTATCTTTCGTCCCTGGCGAATGATTTAACGGAATTTTCCGAACTCTCGAAAACAATCAATGAAATCCTTGGGGCGGACTACTTACGGCGGTATCTTTTCGTTTTTCAAAACAACAATGAAATCCGCGCCACCGGCGGATTTATCGGCAGTTTCGCCTTGGTTGACATTGACCGCGGCGAAATAAAAAATATAGAAATTCCCAGCGGCGGCAGTTACGACCTGCAAGGTTCTTTGCTGGCGAAACGGAAAGCGCCTTATCCCCTAACCGTCATTAATCCGCTTTGGGAAATGCAGGACGCGAACTGGCTGCCGGATTTCCCTTCTTCCGCCCAAAAAATTAAATGGTTCTACGAAAACGCCGGCGGACCGACTGTTGACGGCGTCATCAGCGTGAACGCGTCATTGATTCCCGCCATTTTGGAAATAATCGGCCCGATTAATTTGCCTGACTACGGCCAATCGCTGAACGCGAAAAATTTCATCATCGAACTTCAAAAATCCACCAGCGCGCTGAAAAACACGGCCAAACCCAAACAGCTTTTAGCCGACTTAGCGCCTGAATTTTTGAAAAAACTGTTTGGCGCCGACAAAAAAACAATCATCACCATCGCTCAAGCCGTGAAAAAAGGGCTGGCAGAAAAAGACATTCAGCTCTATTTCGCCAATCAAGCGATTGAAGAAAAAATCGCCAGCTACGGCTGGGCGGGGAAAATGCTTAATAGCTCACGGGATTACTTAGCCGTCGTAAGTTCAAATATCGGTGGTGGAAAGACCGATGCGTTCATCGAGCAAAACATTAATCTTGTTTCCAATATCGCGGACGACGGAACGATCATCAACACGCTCGCCATTTCCCGGAAACACACGGGCAGCGCGAACGACCAATTCGGCAAAATATCAAACCTGTCTTTCGTGAGGATTTACACTCCGGCCGGTAGCGAACTTTTGGAAATTACCGGCCACAGCTCGGTGCCGGCGAACAAATTCGAAAAACCCGAGACCGCTTGGCAAGAAGACGAATGGCTCGCCGGAATTCAAGGCAAGATATGGATTGATCCGACTTCAGGGACGCAAATAAACAATGAATTCGATAAAACCGTCTTCGGCAACTGGTTGCAGGTTGACTCTGGCGAAGAGCGACAATTGATAATAAAATATCGCCTGCCTTTTCGCTTCAGCGCCGCCCAAAAATCAAAATTAACGATTTTCTCGAACGAAAAACATCCAGAATTTTATTCCTTTCTCCTGCAAAAACAATCCGGCGTTCAAAACACGAAATTCAATATTACCATCAATTTGCCGACAGGATATAGCGCGACAAAAACCTTCGGCCACGCGGCCATAAACCATTTTGACCAAATAAAACTCGAGTCATCTCTCGCGGACGACGCTTTGCTCGCTTTCATCGCTGAATGACATTTGACGACAGGCCCCATATGCAAAATAAGCGGCGATTTTCTTTGCGATTCCGCCGGCATAAAATCAAGGCCCCGGCAGAAAATCCCATTCAAGAATTGATAACGCTGTACGAGGAAACGGAATCTGAAAATCAAAATCAGGAAATCAGCGCCGATGGCGCTAAAAAAAAGGAAGACGAAAATTCTTCCTTAAAAATTTTGATTGAAAAAAGCCGGACGCGCCATCGCCAATATCTGCTCGCTCTCGCGCTCGGCCTCTCCATTTTACTGCTGGCCGCCGCGGCCGCCGGCTTTTTGTATTTTCAGGGTGAAAGGCCGTTTCAAAGCGAGAAACTGCTTCTTGAAATTCAGGCGCCGGAGAAAATCAGCGTCAATGAACCCTTTGATTATCAAATATCGTACAAAAACCAAGGCGCGCTCAAACTGTCCAACGCGCGTTTGTCCCTGCAATATCCCAAAGGCCTGATAATTGAAAAAGCTGAACCAACGCTTCAAAATCACAGTTTTTCGATCGGAGAACTGGCAGCCGGTCAAGAAGGAATTTTAAAAATCACCGGCCGGATCATTGACGCGCCGGGCGACGCGCAAACGCTGACCGCCAAATTAATATTCAAGCCGGAAAATTTTAATTCCGAATTTTCCAAGGAAACAACGTACAGCGTTCTGCTTGAAGCGCCGCGGCTGAATCTCGCTTTTCATTTTTCCGCTAATGTCGTTCTCGGACAAAAAGTCAACATAAAGACGAAATTAAAAAATGAAGAAAGCGAAATATTAAAAAACATAAAAATCCTTTTCACTTATCCAAAAAATTTTCAATTCGCGTTCGCTCAGCCGGCGGCCGCGGAAGATAATCGCGGCTGGCTCATTAATCAACTGGCCGGCGGAGAGGAAAATAAAGAAATCAATATCGAAGGCGTCTTTCCCGCGGCCACCAGCTTCGCAAAGGACAGTGAACGCGAGCAGAATTTTCTGGTTCAACTGCTCGCCAGCGACGCGGCCGGGCAATACATAATCATCAAAGAAGAAAAATTTTCAATCAAAATCAATGACCAGCCGCTCAATACTTTTCTTATCATAAACGGAGCGACGGAAAACAGAAATATAAATTTGGGAGACCAATTGACTTTTTCTTTGGTGATTAAAAACAACGGCCAGACGGTTTTTGAAAATCTGAAAGCGAAAACAGTGTTGCAAATAAGCGGCGCGGACATTTTCAATTGGAATAAAATTGACGATAAACATTTTGGAAAAATAAAAAAAACTGAAACGGGCAAGGAAATATTCTGGGACGAAACGCAAATCGCGGAACTGAAAAAATTAAACGCCGGGCGGGACGTCTCGATTGATTTTTCCCTGCCGCTCAAAACGTATTCAGAACTGACCAATCTGCCTGATTTGAATCAGACGATAATCGAGGCGCGCTCGGAACTTGATATTTCCACCAGCACGGAAAGCGTGCCGGCGATAAAAAGTAGTCCGGTGATCTTAACTTTAAGCTCAAGCGCCAATCTCGGAGTCAAGGCGCTTTACTATTTCGACGACGGCACGCCGATTGGCAGCGGACCCTTGCCTTTCCAAGCGGAACAACCCACTAAATTGAAAATTTTTTGGGATTTATCCAACGACATCCACGAAATCAAAGATATTAGCGTTTCCGCCAGCTTGCCAAATTACGTTAGCTGGATGGAAGAAAAAAAAGCGGGCGCCGGCGATATTTTCTTCGACGAAATAACGCGAAAAGTAACTTGGAAAATTAATCGCCTGCCAGAATCAATCAAAGAAGCGCATGCCAATTTCAGCCTCGTCGTCTATCCTAAAAATGAAGACGTCGGTAAATTACTGGAACTGACTGGCACCGCTACGTTAATCGCCAAAGACGCGCTGACCGACGCCATCATCACGCGGACGAAAAATATTTTAACGACCGCGCTCGAGCAAGATAAATTCGCGCCCGGCGACGGAACCGTGAAGCCATAATTTAAAATCTAAGAATTCCGAACGTCGTTTTGACTTGAGGTTGTAGGTGGTAGTTGGTAGTTAAAAAAGACAAAAATAGAACTGCGGAGCAAAATATCTCTAAAAATAAAAGCAAACTAAAACGAGGAGATCATTCGGATTCCCTCGTTTTTCGTTTGTTCGCATTTTTCCCTTTCTATTCAACGAGCACCGCTTTGCCGCTGCACCGCTGATAACCCTTCTTTCCCTTTTTTGTCGAATGTGGCTTCGTCGCTGGCACCGGACCAATGATTTTCCGCGCGATGCCGCGATAAACGCGTTCCCTGTCCCATTGCTTCTGCCTTCTCATCTTTTCCCCCCTTGGTTATTACGCGCATTAAAGCCAATAAACTAATTGCTTATTTTCATCAGCTAGACAAGCATTCTGGCCAATGAACAAAGCATTATAGCAAATCCTTCAATTCTTGTCAATAGTCATTAACAAATTTATTTCCGATTAACTTAAAAAGGACTAAATCTAGCGCAAATTACAATGTAAATTATTGATAACGTTTTACGCGAAACAACAACGCTATAATGTCAGCTACGTGTCAAGCAATTAAGGAATGTTGCCGAACTCTTCTCGGCTCTGCAATTAAGAATGTTCCCAAACGAGGGATTATTTTTTTGAATTTTTCGACCTTTTGCTGCGCGGCTATTTGTTGTCGGTGTTGTTTTTTAAGGT